>JAKAOD010000133.1 GCA_021823365.1 Actinomycetes bacterium
CGCTCGCCGGGGTGCTCCTGCCGAGCGCGACGGTCTTCCTGCTCCTGCTCTGCAACGACGCCGCCGTCCTCGGTCCCTGGGTCAACAAGCCGTGGCTCAACGCCGTCGCCGGCGTCATCGTCGCCGTCCTCGTCGCCTTGTCGCTCGTGCTCATGGCGACGACGGTGTTCCCGAACGTCGACGTCCACGTGCTCCTCGTCGGCCTCGGCGTGGTGCTCGTGCTCGGCTTGGTGGTAGCAGCGGCCGCGCTCGCGCGTGCGCGGAGCGGCGCGAGGCCCGGCCCAGGTGGGGTCGCGGCCCTCCCCCGCGAGACCTGGCGCATGCCGTCCCTCGCCCTCCTCGAGCGTCCGCGCTGGTCCAGGGGACGGACGGCGGCGATGTTCGCCCTCCGCGGCTACCTCGTGCTCGCGGTGATCCTGCTCCTCGTGAAGGCGGTCCAGCTCGGGACGGCCCACCACTGACCCGCGTCGCCTTCCTTCTCTACCGGGGCAACCCCCACTGCGGCGGCCAGGGCGTCTACGCCCGGCACCTCACGCGCGAGCTCGCCGCCCTCGGCCACGAGGTGACCGTGCTCGCGGGCCAGCCGTACCCGGAGCTCGTCGAGGACGTCCGGCTGGTGAGGATCCCGAGCCTCGACCTCTACCGCGAAGCCGACGCCTTCCGCGTCCCGCGGCCGCGTGAGCTCGAGTCGCCGGCGGACCTTGTCGAGGTGGCGACGATGCTCGCCGGCGGCTTCCCTGAGCCTCGCACGTTCTCGTTGCGCGCGTGGAGCGAGCTGCGTGCGCGCGCCGGTCAGTTCGACGTCGTCCACGACGACCAGAGCCTCGGCAGCGGCCTCGTCCGGATGGCCCGCGACGGATGGCCCGTCCTCGCCTCGATCCACCACCCGGTCACGGTCGATCGGTCGATCGACCTCCAGCACGCCGAAGGGCGCGCCCGGCGCATCCAGCTCCGCCGCTGGTACTCCTTCGCCGGCATGCAGGGGCGGGTCGCCCGCGCGTTGCCGAGGGTGCTCACGGTCTCGCAGTCCTCCCGCCGTGACATCGTCGATCAGCTGGGCGTCGCCCCCGAGAAGGTGGCCGTCGTGCCGATCGGGGTCGACCCGGCCCTGCACCGGCCCCGTCCCGACGTCCGGCGCGTGCCAGGTCGGATCATGACGACGGCGAGCGCCGACGTGCCCATGAAAGGGCTCGCCCACCTCCTGGAGGGACTCGCGAAGGTCCGGACCGACCACCCCGAGGCGCACCTCGTGGTCGTCGGGCGGCCGCGGCGCGACGGCCCGACGCTGCGGCTCGTCGAGCAGCTCGACCTCGCCGGCGCGGTCGTGTTCGTCTCGGGGGAGAGCGACGAGCGCCTCGTCGAGCGCTACGCCGAGTCGAGCGTCGCCGTCGTCCCATCGCTCTACGAGGGCTTCTCGCTCCCGGCCGCCGAGGCGATGGCCTGCGGGGTGCCCCTCGTCGCGACGTGCGCGGGAGCGATCCCCGAGGTCGCCGGGCGCGACGGAGAGCACGCGCTGCTCGTTCCACCTCGCGACGCCGAGGCGCTCGCCGCCGCGCTCCGGCGCCTGCTCGACGACCGGTCGCTCGCCGCGCGGCTCGGCGCCGCGGGACGCCGGCGAGTGCTCGGCCGCTTCACCTGGTCGCGTGCCGCCCGGGGCACCGCCGAGCAGTACGAGGCGCTGCTCGATATGCACGGACACCGGCGGCGGGGGGGCGGCACGCCGTGCTGACCGTCGACCTCCGCCGTGCGCGGATCGAGGGCGGGTCCCGGCTGCTCGACCTCGGCTGCGGGGGAGGCCGCCACGCCTTCGCCGCCGCCAAGGCCGGGGCCGAGGTGCTCGCGCTCGACACGAGCGCCGAGGAGTGCGGCAAGGTCCGGGCGACCCTCGCAGCGATGCGGGAGGCCGGCGAGCTCGCCGAGGCGGGCCGGGCCGGCGTGGCGCGTGCCGACGCGGCGCACCTCCCCTTCGCCCGGTCGAGCTTCGACCGCGTCATCGCCGCCGAGGTCCTCGAGCACCTTCCCGACGACGCCGCGGCGATCGCCGAGCTGGCGCGAGTGCTCCGACCCGGCGGGATCCTCGCTGTCACCGTCCCCCGCTTCTGGCCGGAGGTCGTCAGCTGGTGCCTCTCCCGCCGCTACCACGACGTGCCCGGTGGCCACGTTCGCATCTACCGCCGGTCGCAGCTGCGTGCGCGGCTGCAACGGGCAGGGCTCCGGGTCGTCGGCACGCACCACGCCCATTCCCTGCACTCCCCGTACTGGTGGCTGCGCTGCGTCGTCGGGATCGAGCGGGAGGACCACTGGCTCGTCGCCGCCTACCACCGGTTCCTCGTGTGGGACATCGTGCGTGCGCCCCGCTCGACGCGCCTCGCCGGACGGCTGCTCGACCCGCTGCTCGGCAAGAGCCTCGTCCTCTATCTCGTGCGGCAAGAGCAGTGAGCCTGACCCGGGCGGATCTTGCCGAGACCGGCGCGAGCATCGAGGCCGTCCAGCTGCCGAGCGGGATGATCCCCTGGTTCGAAGGCGGCCATGCCGACCCGTGGAACCACGTCGAGGCGGCGATGGCCCTCAGCGCGACGGGCCGGGTAGAGGCTGCGGAGCGCGCCTATGAGTGGCTGTGCGCGACCCAGCGCGAGGACGGCGCGTGGCACGCCTACTACACCTCGGCGGGCGAGGTCGAGGAGCCTCGACTCGACACGAACGTCACGGCCTACATCGCGACCGGCGTTCGCCAGCACCACGCCGCGACGGGCGACGACGGCTTCCTGGAGGAGATGTGGCCCGCCCTCGAGCGCGCGATCGACTGGGCGCTGCGCTGGCAGGCCCCCTCCGGCGCCCTTGCCTGGTCGGTCTCGCCCGACGGGGTTCCCGGCGGCTTCGCCCTCCTCGCGGCGAGCTCGTCGGCGTGCATGAGCCTGTCGTCGGCGATCGCCTGCGCGCAGGCGCTCGGGCGGGAGCGCCCGCACTGGGAGGCAGCGCTCCGCCGCCTCGCCCTGGCCGTCGCCTTCTTCCCCGGGGGGTTCCTCCCGAAGGACGAGTTCGCGATGGACTGGTACTACCCCGTCCTGTCCGGCGCCCTCTCGGGCGGCGCCGCCGAGCTCCGCGTCGACGCCGGCTGGCGCTCGTGGGTCGTCGAGGGCCACGGCGTGCGCTGCAGGTCGGACGGCGAGTGGGTGACGGCGGCAGAGACGGCGGAGTGCGCGCTCGCGTGCATCCGGCTCGGGCGGCGCCAGGCGGCTTCCCGCCTGCTCCACTGGGTGCGCGAGCTCCGCGGGGACGGCGGGTCGTACGCGACGGGAACCGTGCGCCCCGAAGGCGCCGAGTTTCCCTTGGGGGAGCGCACGACCTACTCGGCCGCGGCCGTCGTCCTCGCCGGCGACGCCCTCGCCGGCTCGCCCGCCGCGGCGGCGCTGCTCTCCCCGCTCGCCTCGTCGCCGCCGGCGGGAGCCCTCGCGTCCGGCGCCGGGCATGCCGGGCCCCGCGCCCAGGAGGAGGGCGACGTCACCGCCGTCGCCTGAGGACCCGGAGGCTGCCACGGGATGCCGGCACGTCCTCGACGAAGCGACCGCCGGCCAGCGCGTCGAGGTAGCACTCGTAGGGCGGACGGCCCCCCTCGGCGGGGTCCTCGAAGACGTCGTGCACGACGAGCAGCCCGCACGGCGCGACCTGGACGGACCATCCCCGGTAGTCCGCCCAGGCCGTGCCCCGACCGTGGCCGCCGTCGAGGAAGGCGAGCGAGAGCGGCCGCGACCAGTCGGCCGCGACGGCGGCCGAGTCGCCGACGACGGCGACGACGGCGTCCTCGGCGCCGGCGCTCGCGACCGCCTTGCGCCAGGACGGGAACGAGTCCATCCGGCCGTCCTCGGGGTCGACCAGCGACGGGTCGTGGTCCGGCCACCCCGCCTGCATCTCCTCCGAGCCCCGGTGGTGGTCGACGCTGTACAGCAGCGGGCGGCGTCGTCCCCGGGCGGCGGCCCGTCCAGCGGCGGCGATGCCCGACAGGATGTAGAGCGTGGAGCGACCCCGGTAGGCGCCGACTTCCACGAGCGGCCCGAGCCCGAGGCCCGCCGCCCGGCGCGCCGCCAGATGGAGCGCCACACCCTCGTCGTCGGGCATGAAGCCGGGCGTGGCGCGAGCCGCGGCGAGAAGGCGCGCCGCCGCGCCCGCGGGGTCCTGACCGGCCGGGACGATCAGCGCCGGGGGGCCAGGTCCCCGAGCTCGGCGAGCTCGCCGGGCAGCCGGCGCGCCAGCCTCACGTTCGCCTCGAGACGCTCGACGCTCTGCGCGACGAGGCGGCGCCGAGCGCCGTCGATCGCGCCGTCGAGGAAGCGCCGGACCCCGCCGGCGTAGAGCGGCGCGCCGGCAGCGTCGACCTGGCCGAGGCCGGGGATGCCCTCGAAGACCCGGTGGATCGAGTTGGCGGGGAAGCGCTCGAGCATCTCGGGAAGGTGCGCCTCGACGAAGCGCCACGTCGCCGGGCCGATCTCGCGCGACGAGAGCATCGACGCCATCAGGTACGGCGCGTTCTGGCTGCGGATCTCGCTGAGGCAGAGCGCGAGGACCTGCTCGGCGAGGCTCGGGTCGGAAAGGCGGCCCAGGGAGGAGAGGTGGCGGACCTCGTCCATCGGGTCGCGCGGCGCGCGGTAGCCGGCGAGGAGGGCGTCGAGCTCGGCCTGACCGGCGTGGAAGGCGACCACGGCGAGGACGGCCGCGACGAGGTCGGCGTCGACGACGGCACGTCCGGCGACCTCGCCGGCGAAGAGGGAGGCGCACCGCTCCGCGACCGCCTCGTCGCGCCCGATCGTGCCGAGGGCGGCGACGAGGCCCGCCCTCAGCAGTGGGACCTGCTCGTCGTCGCCGGGGCGAGGCTCCCACCCGACGCGCTCGAGCTGCGGGGCGAGCAGCCGCCGGACCGCTCCTGCGACCGCCGGCCGGCCCGCCTCGGGCGCGAGGGCGTCGAGCAGGCCGAGCGCGCCGATCGCGACCGACCAGACGTGCGGGTCGGGTTCGTCGCCGAGGTGGGCGAGGACGTCGGCGAGCGCGCCGAGCCGGGCCCGGCCGGCGACGCAGGTCGCCCAGGTGTCGGCGACGAGGTTGTAGCGCTCGAGCGGGCGGAGCGCGCCGAACGAAGCGAGCAGCTCGGCGCGCGCCGCGCCGTCGTAGGCGACCCGGAAGAACCCCGATCCACCGGCGTTGACGACGGGCGTGCCGCCGGCGGCTTCAACCCGCTCGGGCGAGGCCGCGAGCAGGACGCGCCGGGTCGCGCTCCCTCGTGACGGTCCGACGAGCAGCGGGACGAGCCAGGCCTTGCCGATCCCGCTCGCCCTCCCGTCGACGCGCTCCGAGAGCGGATGCTCCATCGGCTGGGGAAGGTAGGAGAACGGCTCCTGGGAGAGCTCGAGCTCCCCCGTGCCCGCGGCCCGGGCGCGCGTGGCCTCCTCGGCGCCGGCTCGAGACGAGCGGACGGAGACCAGCGGGTATCCCCCCTGGAGGATCCACGACTCCATGATGTCGCTCACCGGGACGTCGCCCGCCTCGGCGCCGATCGCCTCCCAGAGGTCGACGGCGTCGGTGCTGCCGTAGGCGTGGCGGGCGAGGTAGCGGCGCACGCCGTCGCGGAAGCACGCCCGTCCCAGGTACTGCTCGAGCATCCAGAGGACGCTCGCGCCCTTCTCGTAGGTGAGGACGTCGAACATGGCCGCCGCCTCGTCCGGGCGGCGCACCGGGAACTCGACGGGCCGGGTCGTGTGCAGCCCGTCCACCCCGAGGGCGGAGGCCCGCCGCCTGGCGAAGCTGACGAAGACCTGCCATTCCGGCCGGTAGTCGTCCTCGCAGCACAGCGCCATGAAGGTCGCGAACGCCTCGTTCAGCCAGATCCCGTTCCACCAGCGCATCGTCACGAGGTCGCCGAACCACATGTGGGCGATCTCGTGGTCGATGACCTCGACCACGCGCTCCATCTCCGCCCGGGCCGTGTGCCCGGGGTCGGCGAGGAGCAGCGCCTCGCGGAAGGTGACGCACCCCAGGTTCTCCATCGCGCCGGACGCGAAGTCCGGCAGGGCGACGAGGTCGAGCTTGGCGCCCGGATAGGGGAGCCCGAAGTAGCCGGCGTAGAAGCGCAGCGCATGGGTCGCCGCGTCGATCGCCAGGCCCGCGAGGTGCCCCCGACCCGGCCGGTGCACGACGCGCAGCGCGACGCCGTCGACGTCGACGGCGGGCGTCGCCTCGAGGGGTCCGACGACGAATGCGACGAGGTACGTCGACATCCTGATCGTCGGCGCGAAGCTCACCCGCCGCCCGCCGCCGGGCAGGCCGGTCGAGGAGACCTCCGGGCTGTTGGAGACGGCGAGCATCCCCTCGGGCGCGTCGATCGAGATGTCGAACACCGCCTTCAGGTCGGGCTCGTCGAAGCAGGGGAAGGCGCGCCGGGCGTCGGTCTCCTCGAACTGCGTCGTGGCGATGACCCGCTCCACCCCCTCGTCGTCGACGTAGACGCTCCGGTAGAAGCCGGAGAGGCGGTCGTTGAGGACGCCGGAGAACGAGCAGCTGAGCGTGTAGCGACCGGCCGCGACCCTCCCGGAGGAGGCGACGAAGGCAACCTCCTGGCGCTCCGCGTCGAGCTCCGCGTCGAGGCTCGTCGCCTCGCCGAGCACGTCGCCTGCACTCGTCCAGCCCGGGCGGAGCTCCGGCGTCTCGACCGAGAGCTCGAGGGCGTTGAGCACGATTCGCCCGAGGTCCTCTGTGACCTCGAGCTCGACACGCTCCTCGCCGGCGAACCTCCCGGCGGCGAGGTCGGGCGAGATGAGGAGCTCGTAGCGCTCCGGTCGCGCGGCGCGCGGCAGCCTGAGCTCTTCGCTGCCGACCGCGCCGGCGCGGGAGCCGGAGCCGGAGGACGTCACTGGGCGGAGGTTAATTGCTGGACGTCGTCGCGCGCGACGCGTAACGTCCCGAACACGCGATCGCAAGCTACGCAGTGGAGCGCTCGGCGCACACGCTCGCCGGAGGTGGCGGCTGCGCCTCTGTACATGCTGTCGCGCGCTGCTCCATCGACAATGCAGTGTGTTCCTTGATTCACACCCGAGAGGTTCCCGAAGATTGCGTGTCCCGAGGTCGGTCGGACCGGGTACCGAGACGGCACCCGGACGGCGAGCGGCCTCGACCACCGTGGTGGAAGGGGTAACGATGGCCATGAACCACCCGCCAGTCCCGGAGCTCGCTCCTCGCGCCCGCCGAGGTGTCGTCCGGTCGCGTGCGCTCGCCGCGCTCGCCGCCGGGGCGCTCTCGGCGACGTCGATCGCCGTCGGCGTCGCCTCGGCGAGCACCCATGCCCCCGCGTCGAGCCGCCAGGCGCCCAGGGTGGCGCACGCCGGCGGCTTCCTCGCCTGCGAGGTCACCGACACCGGCGGCATCAACGACGAGTCGTTCAACGAGTCCGCCTACAACGCGCTGAAGGCCGCGAAGAAGGCCGACCCGAGCATCAGCTACACGTACCTCTCGTCGACCTCGACGAGCGACTACGTGCCGTACATCAACGACTTCATCAACAAGCACTGCGGCATCATCGTCACCGTCGGCTTCGACATGGCCGACGCCACCGCGGCGGCGGCGAAGGCGCACCCGGGGCAGAAGTTCACGATCGTCGACTACGAGTACACGCCGACGATCAAGAACGTCCTGGCGCTCCACTACGACACCAACCAGGACGCCTTCCTCGGCGGCTATCTCGCCGCGGCGATGAGC
>JAKAOD010000134.1 GCA_021823365.1 Actinomycetes bacterium
GACGGGAGCTCGGGAGCGACTGAACGCCTGAGAGGCTCAGGGCAGCCCTGTCCGGGCTGCTCGCCGCCTTTTCGCCCGCCACGCCGTCGCAGTCCTAGGATCGGCCAGAAGGCAGGCGACAGGTGCTGGCCTGGGCCAGAGCGACGAAGACGTCGGGTCGGGACGACCCATCACGAGGAGGATCTGCGCCGTGACCGAGAGCGTCACCATCACGGACAATCGCACGGGGCAGTCGATCGAGGTCCCGATCGTCGACGGCGCGGTCAACGCGGCCGAGTGGGCGAAGCTGCTCCCGGGGATCTGGTTCTACGACCCGGGACTCGGGACGACCGCGGAGTGCGAGAGCGCCATCACCTACATCGACGGCGAGGCGGGCATCCTCCGCTACCGCGGCTACCCGATCGAGCAGCTGGCGGAGCGCGCGACCTATCTCGAGGTCGCCTTCCTGCTCCTCAACGGTGAGCTGCCGACAACGGCCGAGCTCGACGGGTTCGCGGAGCAGATCAAGCAGCACACCTTCATCCACGAGAACATGCGAAAGCACTTCTTCGACGGGTTCCACTACGACGCCCACCCGATGGGGATGCTCGTCTCCTCGATCGCCGCCCTCTCCACCTTCTACCCCGAGGCGAAGCGGATCGAGGACCCCGAGACCCGCCGCCTCGAGGCCGTCCGCCTGATCGCCAAGGTGCCGACGCTCGCCGCGGCGGCACACCGCTTCAGCGGCGGCAAGCCGTTCGTCTACCCGGACGTCTCGCTCTCCTTCGCCGAGAACTTCCTCTCGATGATGTGGCGTGGCGCCGAGGCGCGCTTCGAGGCGGACCCCGCCTTCGTCCGGGCGGTCGAGGTCCTCTTCATCCTCCACGCCGACCACGAGCAGAACTGCTCCACGACGACGATGCGCGTCGTCGGCTCCGCCCACGCCGACCCCTACTCGGCGTGCGCCGCGGCCGTAGCCGCCCTCTACGGCCCTCGCCACGGCGGCGCGAACGAGGCGGTGCTCCGCATGCTGACGTCGATCGGCTCGATCGACGCCGTGCCGGACTTCGTGCGCTCCGTAAAGGAGGGCCACGGCCGGCTGCAGGGCTTCGGCCACCGTGTGTACAAGAACTACGACCCGCGGGCGAAGATCATCCGCGAGGTCGCCTACGACGTGTTCAAGGTGACCGGGAAGAACCCGCTGCTCGACATCGCGCTCAAGCTCGAGGAGGTCGCGCTCGCCGACGAGTACTTCTCCTCGCGCCGGCTCTACCCGAACGTCGACTTCTACTCCGGGCTCATCTACCAGGCGCTGGGCTTTCCCGTCGAGCTGTTCCCGGTGCTGTTCGCCATCCCGCGCACGTCAGGCTGGCTCGCCCACTGGTCGGAGATGCTCGACAAGAACACGCGGATCGCCCGGCCACGGCAGGTCTACACCGGCCACGGAGAGCGTCCCTACGTCCCCCTCGCCGAACGGCGCTGACCGCGCGCGATCTCTGGCGCGCATGACGCCGATGCGCTAGACAGATTGCCGGCACGCCGGGGCACCCGTCAGCGAGGTGGCGCCAGGGGGTGCCGGGGGCCGGCCCGCACCGAGTCGGGGAGCGTGCCGGGAAGGTTCGGGCGGCCGCCACGGTTGCCTGGCCCGGATCGGGGGGATCCCGCCCCCGACCTGCCGGCGACGGCCGGGGGGTCGGGGGCGCATTCGCGTGAGCGCGCGATCGAGAAGAGCGCGACGGCGGCCGCCGCCGAGACGTTGAGCGAGCCGAGCGGGCCGACGAGCGGGATGCGCGCCAGCACGTCGCAGCGCCGTCTCGTGAGCGGCGCGAGGCCGCGACCCTCCGCGCCGAGCACGACCGCCACCGGCGCTTCCGCGAGACCGAGCTCGTAGACGCTCCGGGGGCCCTCCGGGTCGAGCCCCACGCTCCAGACCCCGGCGCGCCGGAGGGTGAGCAGCGCCGCAGGGACCCCGGGCACGAGGGCGATCGGGAGGTGCTCGACCGCGCCCGCCGAGGCCTTGACTGCCGCCGGTGACAGGTGGGCGGCACGCTGCCTTGGGAGAAGCACCCCGGTGGCTCCGGCCGAGAGCGCGCTGCGCAGGATCGCACCGAGGTTCTGAGGGTCGGTGACGCCGTCGAGGACCACGAGAAACGGCGCCCGCGCCCCGCCTGCCGCTCCCCGGACGAGCGCCTCGAGGCGCGCCGGGCGCAGGGCCTCAGTCACGGCGAGGACACCCTGCGGCGCCGCGGTCCGGGCGCGGGCAGCGAGCAGCTCGGGCGCGACGTGGCGCACGCGTGCGCCGGCAGCGGCTGCCAGCGAGTCGAGCTCGGCAAGGGCCGGAGAAGGTTCCTCTCCCCGGGCGATCAGCACCTCCCGGACCCGCCGCCTCCGGGCGACAAGCAGCTCGCGCACCGCTCGGCGCCCCTCGACCTGCTCGCCGCCGAGGCTGGCGGGCGCCTCCCGGCGCCGCGCGCTCACCCGCCTGCCCGCTCGAGCAGCACCACCGCCATGCAGCAGAGCCCCTCGACCCTGCCGAGGCTGCCGAGGCCCTCGGGTCGGGTCGCCTTGACGTGCACCGGCCCTCCCACGCATCCCGAGAGGCGCCGCATCATCTCCTCGCGTGACGGAGCGATCTTCGGGCGCTCCGCGACGACGGTGCAGTCGGCGCTCACGAGCCGCCAACCGCCCGCGGCCGCCGCGGATGCGCAATCGGCGAGGAGCAGCATGGAGTCGGCGCCGCGGAAGCGCGCGTCGGTGTCGGGGAAGCGCGAGCCGAGGTCGCCGAGGCCGGCCGCTCCGAGGATCGCGTCGGCAAGGGCGTGCGCGAGGGCGTCGGCATCGCTGTGGCCGGAGAGACGCGGCTCACCCGCGAAGCTCACGCCGCCGAGGACGAGCGAGCCCGGGACCTCACCGCCACGACCGCCCTCGTCGGAAGGGTCGGGCTCGTGGAGGAACGGGTGGACGTCGACGCCGAGGCCGACGCGAAGCTCGCTCACCCGGGGGCGCCCGCCGAGGGCGCGCCGGCCGGCGCGTCCGCGAGCCCGCCATGGGGCGTGCCGAGCCGGCCAGCGGTAAGCGTCTCCATCCAGGCGAGGTCGGCAGGGGTGGTGAGCTTGAGGTTCGCGGGGTCGCCGGCGACCACGACGACGCGGCCGCCGATCGCCTCGACGAGCGCCGCGTCGTCCGTCGCCTCGCCCGCCGGCTCGTGCGCCCGGCGCAGGACCTCGGCGTCGAAGGCCTGCGGCGTCTGGACGGCGACGAGGTCCTCGCGCCGCAGCGTCTCGACGACGTCGCCTCCGGCGACCCGCTTCACCGTGTCACGCACGGCGACGCCGGGAACGGCACCGTCCGCGCCCCGCGCGACAGCGGTGACGACCGCTTCGAAGAGTGCCGGAGGCGCGAGGGGCCTCGCCGCGTCGTGGACCACGACGATCGTCGCCGAGCCCGGGACGGCTCGAAGGCCCGCCCGGACCGAGGCCGAGCGGCTCGGACCTCCGGCGACTACGACCTCGCCGGGACGGCTCGTCCACGGCCCGTCGCGGGGCAGGGGCATGGCAGTCGGTGTGAGTGAGTCCGCCGGAACGACGAGCACGACGCCGGTCGCGACGGCGCGGGCCGCGTCGAGCGCCCAGTCGACGATCGCCCTCCCGCTGAGCAACGTGAACTGCTTCTTCGACCCGAATCGGCTCCCCGAGCCTGCGGCGACGACGATGGCCCAGACCTCGGCCTCCCGCCTCGGGCGGTTCACCGCCTGGCCCACTCCCCGGCCCTGCGCGCGGGTTAGGGCAGAGCGGCGTTCAGCCGCTCCTCGGCCTCCGCCTCGCTGACACCGATGGCGAAGGTGAGCTCGGACACGAGGATCTGCCGGGCGCGGTTGAGCATGCGCTTCTCGCCCGCCGAGAGACCCTTGTCCTTGTCGCGAATCGACAGGTTCCGCACCACCTCGGCGACCTGGTAGATGTCGCCCGACTTGAGCTTCTCGACGTGGTTCTTGTAGCGCCGGGACCAGTTGGTCGGCATGCGCGCCTCCTTCTTGCGAAGGACGGCGAAGACCTCCTCGACCTCCTCGTCGTTGATGACTTCGCGCAGGCCGACCTCGTCGGTGTTGTCCGCCGGGACCATCAAGGTGAGGTCGCCGTAGGCGAGCCGGAGCACGAGGTACTCGCGCTTCTCGCCGAACGCCTCCCGGACCTCCCGCTTCTCCACGACCGCGGCACCATGATGGGGGTAGACGACCTTGTCGCCGACATCGAACACTTGGCGACTCCTCGAGGAGCAGATGGCTGGTGAGACGCCGACGCCTCTCCGGGCGCGCGGCCACGCAACGGTGGGGCGTTGCGTCACGACATTCTACCGTCAGCCATAACCTTCGAGGATGCTGGTCTCGGCGATCCGCGCCAGGCCTTCTTTCACCAGCTTCGCCTGCTGCTCGTTCATCCCCGCCGCGGCGACGAGCTCGCCCGCCGGCGCCCGGACCAGCCGGTGGAGGTCGCCGAAGTGCTCCACGAGGAGGCTGGCCGTCTCCAGGGAAAGCTGCGGTACGCGGCGCAGGATGCGAAACCCCCGCGGGACGAGCGGGGCGTCGAGGTCGACCTCGTCGGCCTCGCACCCGGTGAGCGCCTGCACGACTCGCTCGAGCCCGAGCAGCTCGCTCGACCTCAGTCGTTCGAGGCGGGAGAGCACCTCGCCGACCGTCGCGCCGTCGACCATCGCGCGGTAGTCGTCCACGACGAGGTGGCGCTCGTCCCCGACGCCCTGCATCAGCTCGGCGGACTGGAGCCGCAGCAGCCTCCCGTGCTCGCCGAGCTCGTCGACCAGCTCCGCGAGCTCGTCGGCGACGAGCTCGACCATCTCGGCTCGCTGGAGCACCGACGCGACGTCCCGGACCGTGACGACGTCCTCGATCTCCGAGGCGGTGAGCGACGCTGTGACCGCGTCGAGGCGAGAACGGAAGCGCTCGAGGGTCTGGAGCAGGTGGTTGGCCCGGCCGACGAGCAGGTCGACGGAGCGCAGCTGGTGCTTCACCTCGCCCTGGTAGATGGTGATCGTGCCCATCTCCTCGGAGACGGCGACCACCTGGACGCCGACGCAGCGCGCCACGCGCTCGGCGGTGCGGTGCCGCGTCCCGGTCTCCGTCGTCGGAGCGTTCGGGTCCGGGACGAGGTGGACGTTCGCCCACGCGATGCGCGCGCCCGTCCGATCGAGCACGATGGCCCCGTCCATCTTGGCCAGCTCGGAGAGACGCTGGGGCGACATCTCGGCGTCGATGTGGAAGCCGCCCGAGCAGATCTCCAGGACCTCGGGGCCGTCGCCGAGGACGATGAGCGCCCCCATGCGCGCCCGCAGGATCCGGTCGAGGCCCTCGCGCAGCGCAGAGCCCGGAACAACCTGGGCGAGCAGCTGGGCGACCGCCTTGCCGTCCCGGGGGCTCATTGCCGCATGGTACCCAGGCCGAGGGCAACCGCCGCCTCGGCGAGCGTGGCGGCGCGCACGAGGTCGAGCGGCGGCGGCGCGTCGGGCGACGAAGGCGGCACGACGGCCCGCGCAAAGCCGAGACGGGCGGCCTCGGCAAGGCGCCGGTCCGTGTGCGCGACCTGGCGGACCTCGCCGCCGAGACCGACCTCGCCGCAGGCGACCAGGTCCGCCGGCAGTGGCACGCCCGTCGCCGCCGAGGCCACGGCGAGCCCGAGCGCGAGGTCGACCGCCGGCTCGCCGACCTTGACGCCTCCGACGACCGAGGCGAAGACGTCCTTCGCGGCGAGGGAGAGCCCGAGCCGGCGCTCGAGGACGGCGAGGACCATGGCAAGCCGGGTCGGCGGCACGCCCTGCGCGCCGCGGCGAGGGTTCGCGAGCGGGCTGGCGGCGACGAGCGCCTGGAGCTCGACGAGCAGAGCGCGGCGGCCCTCGATGACCGGCACGACCACGCTTCCGGCGACGCCCGGGCGGCGGTCCCCGAGGAGCAGGGAGCTCGGATCGGCGACGCCTGCGAGCCCCTGCGGCCTCATCTCGAACAACGCGAGCTCCCCGCTCGGGCCGAAGCGGTGCTTGACGACCGACAGGACGCGCACGCCGTGGTGGCGGTCCCCCTCGAGCGCGCAGACGGTGTCGACCAGGTGCTCGAGCACCTTCGGGCCGGCGATCGCCCCGTCCTTGGTCACGTGCCCGGCGAGGATCGTGGCGACGCGGGCGCCCTTGGCATGGGCGACGAGGCGCGCCGCGCACTCGCGGACCTGCGGCAGGCTGCCGGGGGCCTGGGCGAGCTCCGGATCGGCGACCGCCTGGATCGAGTCGACGACGAGGAGGTCCGGCGAGACCTGCTCGGCCGCCTCGATCGCCGCCGGCAGGGAGGTCGTCGCGACGACGTCGACGCCCTCGACCGCCGCGGAGAGCCGACCGGCGCGCCGCCGCACCTGGTCCGTCGACTCCTCTGCCGCGACGTAGAGGCTGCGCCCGCCGCGGCGGGCCCACGAGGCCGCGACCTGGAGGAGCAGCGTGGACTTGCCGACCCCGGGCTCGCCGCCGAGCAGCGTGACGGAACCGGCGACGAGGCCGCCGGCGAGCGCGAGGTCGAGCTCGTCGATTCCCGTCCGCCGGGGGCTGCCTGCGTCCTCAGGGAGCTCGTGCAGCGGGACGGGCCCGACGGCGGCGTCCGCCGCCGGCCATCCCCGGCCGGACGCGCCGAGGGCGCCGCGCGCCCGCCGGGCGCCGCCTGGCGGCACGGGCACCAACCGCGGGCGCTCGCGCTCCTCGACGAGGGTGCTCCACGCGCCGCACCGCGCGCAGCGGCCGGCCCAGCGCACGTGGACGGCGCCGCACTCCTTGCACCGGTGGATCACCCGCTCCCGCACGAGCGCGTGAGCGTAGGAGGCGGCTGTCACACCGCCGGAGCGGCCGGTGCCGGTGCTCCCGGCGGCTCCGGCGGGACGGCCGAACGCGGCGGGGTCGGTGCGAACGGGATCGGTGCTGGCCGAGCCGGCCCCGGCGGGCTAGGAGTCGGCGCCGGCCCCCGCGAGCTCGACCGGCGGCGGCTCGAATCCCTCGATCGCCCGGAAGACGATCTGGTCGCCC
Source organism: Actinomycetes bacterium (assembly GCA_021823365.1). The sequence continues at coordinate 7,048 of JAKAOD010000134.1, forward strand.
TCGGCGTCGCAGATGATGGTCTCGCCGACGCGGAACTCCTTCCAGAGGATCTTCTCCGACAGCGGGTCCTCGATCAGCTGCTGGATCGCCCGCCGGAGCGGCCGCGCGCCGAGCGCCGGCTCGTAGCCGCGCTTGGCGACGAACTCCTTTGCGGCGAGCGTGAGCTCGAGCCCGATCCCCTGGCCCTCGAGCTGCTCGCGCACGCGCTTGACCATCAGGTCGACGATCTCGGTCACCTCGTGGAGCTGGAGCTCGTGGAAGACGATGACCTCGTCGATCCGGTTGAGGAACTCGGGGCGGAAGTGGCCCTTCAAGGCCTCCTGCACCTTGGACTTCATCCGCTCGTAGGTGACCGCTTCGGTGGTCTTGGCGAAGCCGACGGACACCTTGCGCAGATCCGCCGTGCCGAGGTTCGACGTCATGATGAGCACGGTGTTCTTGAAGTCGACGGTCCGTCCCTGGGCGTCGGTCAGGCGCCCATCCTCGAGGATCTGGAGCAGCGCGTTGAACACGTCCGGATGCGCCTTCTCGACCTCGTCGAACAGCACGACGGCGAACGGCTTCCGGCGCACGGCCTCGGTGAGCTGGCCGCCCTCTTCGTAGCCGACGTAGCCCGGCGGCGAGCCGACCAGACGGCTCACGGTGTGCTTCTCCATGTACTCGGACATGTCGAGCTGGATGAGGGCGTCC
>JAKAOD010000135.1 GCA_021823365.1 Actinomycetes bacterium
GCTGGTGACCTGGGGCGAGAGTCCCGCGCGAACCGTCTCGATCGCGCCTTTGCGACGAGGCTGCTCCTTGCGGCGCGCGAACCCGCCGTCACGTCGCTGCTTGTCGTCGGGTTCGTGCGCTGGTGGCTCAAGTACAGCTTCTTCACCTACGGCCCGCTGTTCCTCTCAGGGACCATCCACCTCGGTGCTGGCGTGATCGGCACGGTGATAGCCGCACAAGGCTTGCTCTCTGCGGCTGTCGCGTCCCAGAGCGGTCGGCTCGGGCTCGGTTGGCTGGGCCGAGCGGCGTTCGTCGCCTCGGTCGCGGGCATGGGCCTTGCTCTCGCGGGCCTCGCCGCCGCCCGAAGCGTGGACATTGCCGTTGCGTGCTGCGCCCTGCTCGGGGCCTTCGACGGCGTCGTCGGATCCCTCATGAACGCCCTCGTCGCAGTGCTCCCCGCGGCGGAAGTTCGGACAACGATCGTCGCCGTGTCCGGGACGACGCGTAACCTCGGCAAGGCTGTGGCACCGCCGCTCGCGGGGTCCATCATCGCCGCCCTCGGATATCGCCCAGGTCTGGTCGTCGTGGCAACCGTTGGGATCGCCGCGCCCGCGTACCTCTTCCCTCTGTTGAGCAGACGTCTCAACGCAAGGGGTGCTCCTCTGCCTGGGCTGGCCGAGCTCGAGCCGTGATCGCGGCGAACCGGTGCCCACCGAAGGTCGCGAAGATGCAGGGGCGGGGCCGACCGCGGGGAGCGAGGTCGCTGCAGGCTCGAGCGCCTGAGCCGTGTCGAGCAAGGACGCAGGCTGAGCAGACCAAGTCGGGAGGCGTGATGACCCAGGTCGCGTTCAAGGTGAACGGCCGGCTCGTCGAAGCGGTCGACACCTCACCGGCCCGAGCGATGCCCGGCGTTGCGCGCGTCGTCACGGCCGACGACATCCCTGGCCTCAACGCCCACGGGCGGACGCAATGTCGGCGACGATGCGCCCCCAGAGGCGTCCCCTGGCCTCAACGCCCACGGGCGGACGACGCCCGACCAGCCGGTCCTCTGTGACGACTACGTTCGCTTCACCGGCGATCCCGTGGCGGTCGTGCTCGCCGACACCGTCGAGCACGCCGACGCTGCGGCGGCGTTGGTCAGGGTTGACTACGAGCCGCTTGCCGGTGTGTACTCGCCTTCCGAGGCGCTCCGACCCGACGCGCCCCAGCTCGTCGAGTCTGCTCCGGCAGGTCGTTTCGCGCAAGGCTCCTCACCCTCGTCAGCGACTGGACCGGTCATGCCCCACATGAGCTGGCCCTCGTCGCCGGGGAGGTCCGTACGCAGTGGTCCCAGTACACGCGGGAGGAGCGGGTCCTTCTTCACGTCATCGCTGCCCACGACGTCGGGGTGGCAATCAACCCCCAGCAGATCCGTGGCCAGCTGATCGGCAGCATCTCGATGGGGATGGGCCTGGCGCTCAGCGAGAACTATCCGTCGACCGAAGGTCGCCCGCGATGGAAGCGACTCGACTACCGGCGGCTTGGCGTGCCGACGAGCCGCGAAACATGCAGTGTCCGGGTCGAGATCGTGGAGGACCCCTTCCCCGAAGGCCCCTACGGGGCCAAGGGCATCTCCGAGATCGCCACAGTTCCCTCGACGCCAGCGATCCTAGACGCCATCTTCCACGCTACCGGCGTGCGGATCTACGATCTGCCGGCCGACCCGGACGTCATCCGCCGCGGTATGGCGGTAGCTGCGGGGTGACAGGGCGCGGCTGGCCCGTCGAGCGCTCGGTGCCCGGCTCGCGTCGTGATCTGGCGTCGACGGCGCGCAGTGACGGGAGCGCGAGCAGTCCGCAAAGTAGCGTCGGCACGGCGCCGACCACGAGGCTCCAGCGCCCGCCGAAATGCTGGCCGACCCAGCCGACGACCGGTCCGCCCACAACGGTCGAACCGAGCCAGGCGACCGACCACAGCGCCATCACCCGACCTCGCATCTCCGGCGACGCGGCGAGCTGCAGCGCGGCTCGAGCGGTGACGTTGAAGGCGATGCTGGCGAACCCGACGGCGAAGAGAGCGACGAGCTCCAGCGTGAGATCGGGCGCTGCCGCGGCTCCGAGCATTGTCACGCCCCAAGCGACAGCCGAGACGCTAAGCCCCACGGCGTGAAGCTCGCGGCGGGTGGCGGTGGGGAAGCCTCCGGCGACAGAACCCACTCCCAAGATGGAGGTCATGAGCCCGTAGAGCCCGGCGCCCCCGTGGAAGCTCGAGCGGGCGACGATGGGCAGGCTGACCTGGTACTCCCAAGCCATGGTGCCGATGATGGCAATCATGACGAGGGGCACCGCGAGCTCTGAGCGGACCGCGACGTAGCGCAGGCCCTCGCGGACCTGGCCTTTACGACGGGTCACCGGCTCGGAGGGCCGCAATTCCGACTGTCGCATCAGCACCAGGGATACGAGCACGGCTCCGTAGGAGAGGGCATTCAAAGTGAAGCACGTCGTCTCGCCAAACACGGCCACGAAGAGCCCCCCGAGCGCGGCGCCAAAGACGCGAGCAATCGAGGAGGTCATCGAGGCGAGCATCACCGCACTCTTGAGGTGCTCGCGCCGAACCATCTCAGCGATGAAGCTCTGGCCGGCTGGCTTGTCGACGACGTTGACAAGCCCAAGTGCAGCTGCAAGGACGTAGATCATCCACATCCGGATCTCGCCGGTGGTGATGAGCACGGCGAAGGTGGCGGCAAGCAGGCCGGCAGCAGCCTGGGTCAGCGCCATCAACCTCCGCTTGTCGAAGCGGTCGGCGACGACCCCGCCGGCGGGCCCGAGGGCGAAGATGGGGACGAAGCGGGCTGCCGTCGCGAGGCCGAGGTCGGTGCCACTATGAGTGAGGTCGAGGACGAGGAACGACTGCGCGACCGTCTGCATCCAGGTGCCGGCGCTCGACACGACCTGGCCGACAAAGTAGAAGCGGTAGTTTCGCTCGTCAAGCGAGGAGATCGAGCTGCGGAGCGAGCGCGACGAGCGCCCGACAGCATCCGTCGCTCCTGCTGATGCCATCGGGCCCATCGACCGCCCCGGCTGTCCTCTCACCCGCGCTGTCGGTCGCGTCGTCGCAGTAGCTGGACCGGGCAGTCGGCGACCTCGGCGGTGGCCGGACGGACGGTCTGGTTCAGCACCTTGGAGGTTGACGAATAATGTATACGGCGTCTAAGATACAGTAGACGAGCTTGCCGGGGGTCTCGTTTGTCATTCCTCGATCTCCTCAAGGTCAATCACAGGTTCCCGCTGAGGTCGGAGCGCTGCAGGTGAGTCTCGAGCCCGCCACCGTCGCACTCCGACTGAGGTCTGGGACCTGGATGCGCGTCGGACGCAGCTGGGCACGCGGCGCCCAGGGACGTGGACGAGGCCCCATCGAGCTCGTTTCGCTCGCCGCCGGCCTCGGGATCTGGCAGATCGTCAGCATCTCCGAGCCGCATCTCGTGCCGGGTCTGCAGCAGATTGCGTCGGCGGCGCGCGCCGCGGCGAGCAGCGGGACGCTGTGGAGCAACATAGGCGACACAATGCGGGACTTGGCCATCGGTTTCGCCATCTCGCTCGCAGCCGGCCTTGTGCTCGGCGTGGCGATGGCGCTCTCTCCCTCGGTCGCCAAGGCCGTCGACATGTACGTCGGCTGGATGTTGGCAGTGCCCGAAGTGGCCGTCATCCCCTTTCTCGTCGCCGCGCTCGGCTACGGCTACACAACGCGCATCGTCGTCGTCATCGTGTTCGCGTTCCCCGTCATCGTGCAGCGCGTCATGCTCGGCGTTCAGCACGTGCCGCTCCAGCTCGTCGACATGGCCCGCTCGTACGAAGTTCCTCGCGCCCAATACCTCCGCAAGGTGGTGGTCCCAGCCTCGCTTCCATCGATCATGGTCGGGATACGACTGGGCTTCGCACGGTCGATGCTCGGCATCGTCGCTGCCGGCTTTCTGATCCAGCTCTTCGGGCTCGGCGGCAGCGTCTATCTCGCCGAGCAGCAGTTCCAGGTGCCAAACATGTTCTTCTACGTCCTTGTCATCATTGTCATCAGCCTCCTCGCGACGCGGCTGATCCAGCGCCTCGACCGCGTCGTGACCCACTGGAACGTCGACGCCGGGAGAGGCTGAGTTGGCTGCTATCTCGACGTTACGGACAGAGGGCGCTCGTCGCGGAACGCGGACCGAGCGGTTCAAGACAAGCAGCGTGGGGAGCGTCGTTGTCGACCCCCGCGTGGTCTCGTTCGTGGCGATCGTCGTGCTGTGGGAGCTCGTCGCAGAGCTGAGCCACGTCGACCCGACGGCGCTGCCGGCACCGAGCCAGGTTGCACAGGGTTGGTGGTCGATCGCCGTCAACGGCCAGCTTTGGCGTGCGCTCGGCCAGACGCTCGAGTCGCTCGCCATCGGCTTCGGGGCGGCCGCCGTCTCGGGCGTGATACTCGGCGTCTTCATGGGACGCGTCCGCCCGATTCGCTACAGCGTCGACCCATGGGTGAGCATCCTGCTCGGGACGCCCTTCGTCGCGTTCGTCCCGGTCCTCATCATCTGGACCGGCATCGGCACGACCACCCACATCGTCGCCTCGTTCCTGTTCAGCTTCCCGCTCGTGGTCGCAAACGCGCAGGCCGGCACGCGTGACGTGCCGTACTCGCTCGTCGAGATGTCGCGCTCGTTCGAGGCGAGCCGCTTGCAGGTCCTCGCCAAGGTCGTGCTTCCAGGTGCTTTGCCCTCGATCCTTGTCGGGCTGCGCCAGGGGCTGGCTCACGCCGTCAAAGGGGTCGTCATCGCGGAAATGCTCACCACTGCGACCGTCGGTCTCGGCGGCCTCGTCAATACCTATGGGTCGGCGTTCCGCACCAACATCCTGCTCGGGGTGATCTTCACCGGCTTGATCGTGGTGCTTGCCGTGAATGCCATCTTTGACCTGCTGTACCGGCGCATCGTGCGCTGGGAGCCGCCCCGCGACCAAGGCGAGCAGGTGACGCAACAGGTGATCTGAGCGACCAGTCGATGAATATCCAGACGTCCCGCAGCATCCACACGTACAAGTAAAGGGGGAAACTCATGGTGATCCAAAGCAGGGCCATCCGGAAGGAATGGCGCGCGCGCAGAGCGGCTCGGGGGTGGCGAGGGCTGCGAAACGCCGCGCTCATCTCGGCACTTTCGGTGAGCGCCCTCGGCGGGACAGCTGCTGCTGCAACTGCCGGCCATGGCCAGCACGCCGTCGCCAAGGCGTCATCAGCCCCGGCGATCACCGTCGCCTACGACGACACGCCGGACGTCGGCGACCTGCCTTCGCTGGTCGCGATCCAGATGATGCGCAGCCAGGGTTACGACATCAAAGAAGACGTCCTGAACGGCCCCGCGGCCGTCGCCGACGCCATACAGGCGGGCGACGTCCAGATTGGGACGATGAACGGCGTCAGCCTCTTCCAAGCCGTTGCCAGCGGCGATCCGTTCGTGATGTTCACCGAGAAGTACGCGAACGAGATCGTGCTCGTGACCAAGTCGAGCATCAAGACCACCCAGCAGCTCAACGGAGCGACGATCGGTGTCGAGAGCCCGACAGCCTCGAGCACGAGCCTTATGCTCTACACCGAGCGCGCGCTGCACGTGAAGGTCAACCTCGTCTACATCACAGGTTCCGCAGCGCGCATGTCGGCGATGCTCACCGGCCAACTCGCGGGCTCACCGCTCGAGCTAGACGACGTTGTCAAGATCCTCGGCACCGACCCGACGAAGTTCCACATCCTCATCAACTTCGACAAGGAGTTCCCCTGGCTCCTCGGCAACGTCTTCTTCGCCTCGCGCAACTACATCAGCAAGAACAGCAAGATCATCCAAGCGTATACGACTGACCTTTACGCAGCGGTTGCCGATGCCTATGCGCATCCACAGCCCTTCATAAAGAAGTACGGCAACCTGCTCACGGGCTACACCCAGAAGGTGCTCGACGCGACGATGACGATGTCTGCGCAGGAGAAGATCTGGGGTGACGACGCCACCATTCAGGTTCCCAGCGTCTCGAGGACGCTCAGCTTCGACAAGCAGGACGGGTTGCTCACCGCGGCCCAGGTCGCGAAGCTCCAATCGACCCTCAAGCAGTGGTTCTACCCCTCCTTCGACGTGAAGGCCGCGCAGGAGTACAAGAGCACTTCGAGCAACGGCTGAGCCGAGCCGATGTGCGACGTAGCGCGGTCTCCTGCTGTCGGCGAGCACCACGCACAGGTCGCCGCGCCGTCGGGCATTCCCGGCGGTGCGACGGCTGGTGCCGAGGTGCCGGCAGAAGGGAGTGGTCACTACGGACTGCCGTTCCGGCCCGGGCGTCACGGCCATGACCACAGCGCCGACCAGGACGGTCTGTCTGGCACGGAGATCGACGAGGGGGAGGACCCGGATCGGTTCTCGATCGTCTCCGTCGGTGTCGACATCGGCTCCGCTACGTCGCACCTGCTCGTCTCCCGGCTGACGATGCGCCGGCTCGGGAAGTCGATGATGAGCCGCTACGTCGTCGTGGGTCGCGAAACCCTCTACCGATCGCGCGTCTCGCTCACGCCCTACCGGCGCGACGGGCTCATCGACGCCGAGTCACTGCGGCGCTATGTCGCATCCTGCTATGAAGAGTCCGGAATAGCCCATGACGACATCGACACCGGGGTCGTACTTCTGACGGGTGAGGCGCTTCGGCGAGAGAACTCAAGGGCGATCGCTTCGCTGTTGTCAGACGCGAGCGGGCGCTTCGTGTGCGCCTCAGCGGGCCATCACCTCGAGTCGCGTGTCGCCGCACACGGAGCCGGCACCGTGCAGCGGGCGCGTCAGACCGGCGAGCGCCTGCTCAACGTCGATGTCGGTGGTGGCACTGCGAAACTCGCCCTCATAGACGGCGGTGAGATTGTCGCGACCGGAGCCGTCAATGTCGGCTGTCGGCTGATCGCCACGGACAGCGATGGGCTCGTCTCGCGTGTCGAGCCGGCCGGCCGGTGGGCGGCCGCCGAGGAAGGCGTTGCCCTGAGAGAGGGGGTCCGTGTCGAGGAGGGTGAGCTCGAGCGGATCGCGGCTCGCCTCGCCGACTGCCTCGCTGACGTGCTCTCCGAGACTGAGCCCCTAAGCCCGCTCGCGGAGCGGCTGCTGCTCACCGGTCGCGTGTACGGGACGAGCAGCGCGGACGGCGTGGTGATCTCCGGCGGCGTAAGCGAGTATCTGCGCCGTGACGACGCGCCAGGTTTCGGGGACCTCGGTCGGGCGCTCGCGCTGCGCATCGGCGAGCGGCTCGCCAAGCTGTACGGCAATCGGGTATCGCTGAGCACGGCAGGGCTTCGGGCTACAGTGGTCGGGCTGTCGCAGTTCACCGTCGAGGCGAGCGGCGACACGATCTTCCTCTCCGCGCCGAGCCCGCTACCGATTCGCAACATTCCGCTCATCAAGGCGCGAGTGCCCGACGAGCCGGGAGGATTCGATCTCGAGGGCGCGTTAGCGGGGGCGCTCAAGAAACGTGACGTCCAAGCCGGCGACCACGTCGGAGTCTTTCTCGACTGGTCGGGAATCCCGCGCTACCCGGCCCTCGGAGCCTTGGCGACAGGGCTCGGCCGATTCTTCCGTGGCCATCTCGACGCGGCGCATCCCGCCGTTGTTGTGATCGCACAGGACTGTGCCCGGGGCCTCGGTCACTTGCGACACCGCGAGCTCGGGCACGAGGGACGGGTCGTCTGCATCGACGGGCTCGAC
>JAKAOD010000136.1 GCA_021823365.1 Actinomycetes bacterium
GTGCGGCTGAAGGAGCGCCCGCCCCTCCTGCACGTTCGTGCCGTCGAGCCGCAGCACGATCGGCGATCGCAGGTCGACGCGGCCGAGCGCCTCGATCACGCCCTTCGCCACCTCGTCGACGCGGGTGATGCCGCCGAAGATGTTCACGAAGATCGCCCGCACGGACGGGTCGGCGTTGATCACCTCGAGCGCTGCCGACATCACGTCGGCGTTCGCGCCGCCGCCGATGTCGAGGAAGTTCGCGGGGGCACCGCCCACCTGGCTCACCACGTCGCAGGTGCTCATCGCGAGGCCGGCGCCGTTGGCGATGATCCCGACGTCCCCCGAGAGGCCGACGTAGTTGAGCCCCTTGTCCCTGGCCATCTGCTCGCGGGGGTCCTCGGTCTCGGTCGCCGCGAACTCCTCCCACTCGGGATGGCGGAACCGCGCGTTGTCGTCCAGCGTGACCTTCGCGTCGAGGGCGTGGACCCGGCCGCCGGTGGTGAGGATCAGCGGGTTGATCTCGGCGAGGTCGCAGTCGCCCTCCTCGTAGCAGCGGTAGAGGGCGACGAGCACCTCCGCGGCCTGGTCGCGCGCCGCGTCGGGGAGCCCCGCCTCCTCGGCCCACCGGTGCGCGGCCGCGACGTCGAGGCCGCGTACCGGGTCCACGTGGAGCCGCGCGATCGCGCCCGGGTTCGTGGCGGCGACCTCCTCGATCTCCACGCCGCCCTCGGCGGAGAGCATCCCGAGGTACGTCTTCGCGGGGCGGTCGAGGGTGAAGCTCGCGTAGTACTCCTCGGCGATGTCCGACGCGTGCTCGATCCACAGCCGGTGGACCACGTGACCCTTGATGTCCATCCCGAGGATGGCCCCGGCGTGGCGCCGGACCTCCTCGGCGTCGGCGGCGAGCTTGATCCCGCCCGCCTTGCCGCGCCCGCCGACCTTCACCTGCGCCTTCACCACCACCGGGTAGCCCGCGGCCTCCGCCTGGGCGACCGCCTCGTCGACGGTGCTCGCGACGCCACCCGGCGAGGTCGGGATCCCGTAGCGGGCGAAGTACTGCTTGCCTTGGTACTCGAACAGGTCCATCCGGCTCCTTCGGGGCTCTAGAGGGCTTGGCGTGCCTCGCGGCGGTCCAGCGCGGCCTCGAGCCACGCACCGATCGAGGGCAGCGGCGCACCCGGCGTGAACACGTGGGCGACGCCCTCGCGCTCGAGCTCGGGGACGTCGCGCTCGGGGATGATGCCGCCGACGACGACCAGCACGTCGCCCCTCCCCTCAGCGGCGAGCTGCGCCATGATCTTCGGGACGAGGGTCAGGTGGGCGCCCGAGAGGAGCGAAAGGCCGAGAGCGTCGGCATCCTCTTCGACCACCGCTCGGACGACCTGCTCGGGGGTCTGATGGAGGCCGGTGTAGACGACCTCGAAGCCGGCGTCGCGCAGCGCCCGGGCGATGACCTTGGCGCCCCGGTCGTGGCCGTCGAGACCGGGCTTGGCCACGACCACGCGGTAGGGGCGGTTCATCGACGGTGATGATAGGCGGCGGGGCGCGCGGCCCCGCCAGCCGGGCGGCGCATCAGGTCGCCCGTCGCAACGGCGACGCGCACAGGAGCAGCGTCTTTCGCCCGACGGACTCGAACCGCACGGTCGCCTGCGCGCGGTCCCCCTCGCCCTCAGCGCCGACCACCACCCCCGGGCCCCACCGCTCGTGCACGACGTGGTCGCCGGCGACGAGGCCGAGGACCTCAGCGCCGGTGGTCGCCCGCTGCGCCGGAGCATGGAGCCGCCTCCCCCCCGATCCGAGCAACGATCCGCCCCGGACGGGCGCGCCGGGCGCGTCACTCCCGGACGCGCCGAAGACGCGTCCCCCGCCCACCTCCCGGCGCAGCTCCTCGGGCACCTCCGCGAGAAAGCGGCTCGGCAGCCCCGGCATCGTGCGCCCCCAGAGGGTCCGGCTCCACGCGTGCGTGAGGTAGAGGAACCGGCGGGCGCGCGTGATGCCCACGTAGCAGAGCCGGCGCTCCTCTTCCAGCTCGAGCGGCTCCCCGAGGGTCCGAGAATGCGGGAAGACGCCCTCCTCCATGCCGACCAGGAAGACCGCGGGGAACTCGAGGCCCTTGGCGGTGTGCAGCGTCATGAGCGACACGCGCGACCCGCCGGCGTCGAGCTCGTCGGAGTCCGACACCAGCGCGACGGTCTCGAGCAGCTCCGACAGTCGCTCGTACTCCCCGGCGGCATCGGCGAGCTCGGCGATGTTCTCGATGCGGCCCTCGGCTTCGTGGGTGCCCTCCGCCGCCAGCTCGTCGAGGTACCCGGACCGCCTCGCGACCAGCTCGACGAGGTCGCCGGGCGCGACCTCGGCGGCCGCGGCCCGCAGCTCCCGCAAGAGGGAGGAGAGCTCCTGGGCGCCCTTCAGCGCCTTGCCGGTCAGGCCCGCGGCCTCGGCCTGCTCGAGCATGCGGCCGACGGGCGCGCCCGCCGCCGCCGCGGCGGCCGAGAGGCGGACCACCGACATCTGGCCGATGCCGCGCTTGGGGACGTTCAGGATCCTGCGGAACGAGATCTCGTCGTCGGGGTTCGCGACCACGCGCAGGTAGGCGAGCACGTCGCGCACCTCCCTGCGGTCGTAGAAGCGGGTCCCCCCCACGACCTTGTAGGGGACGCCCTGGTGGACCAGCTCCTCTTCGACGACGCGGCTCTGGGCGTTCGTTCGGTAGAAGACGGCCACGTCCCCGTAGGAGAGCCCCTCCGCCCCGTGCAGCGTCAGGAGCTCGTTCGCCACGAACGACGCCTCGTCGCGCTCGTCCTCTGCCCGGTAGACGCAGATCCGTGGCCCCGCACCCCCGTCGGTGAACAGGGCCTTCGGGCGTCGAGCCAGGTTGTTCGAGATGACGGCGTTGGCGGCGTCGAGGATCGTCTGGGTCGACCGGTAGTTCTGGTCGAGGACCACCGTCGTGGCGCGCTCGAACGCGGTCTCGAACTCCAAGATGTTGGCGATGTCCGCGCCGCGCCAGCGGTAGATGGACTGGTCCGAGTCGCCCACCACCGTGACGTTCCCGTGCTCGCGCGACAGGAGGAGGACGATCTCGTGCTGCGCGTGGTTCGTGTCCTGGTACTCGTCGACGAGGACGTGGCGGAACCGCTGCCGGTACGCGAGAAGGACGTCCGGGCACGACTGGAGCAGGTGGACCGCCTGGAACAGCAGGTCGTCGAAGTCCATGGCGTTCGCGGCCCGGAGCCGGCGCTGGTACTCGGCGTACACCTCGCCGATCCGCCGGCGGAACGGGTCCGCGCCGAAGGACGCTTCCTCGGCGAAGCGCTCGGGCCCGACGAGCTCTGCCTTCGCCTGGGAGATCGCAGCCGCCACCGCGCGCGGCGGGAGGCGCTTCGTGTCGATGCCGAGCTCGTCCTCGGCGAGCTCGACCAGCCGGCGCGAGTCGGACTCGTCGTAGACGCTGAACGAGCTGGCGTAGCCGACGCGCCCGGCATGGGCTCGCAGCATGCGAAGGCACGCCGAGTGGAACGTCGACACCCACATCCGCTCGGCACGCGCGCCGACCAGGTCGACGACCCGCCGGCGCATCTCGTCGGCCGCCTTGTTCGTGAAGGTGATGGCCAGGATCTCCCAGGGCGCCGCGTCGCCGCTCTGGAGCAGGTGCGCGATGCGCCGGGTGAGGACCCGCGTCTTGCCCGACCCCGCCCCCGCCACGACGAGCAACGGGCCGCCGCGGTGCTCCACCGCGGCGCGCTGCGCCGGGTTCAGGTCGCGCGTGAGGTCGCCGGTCGCGCTCAGTGGCCCATGCCCACGCCCTGGGACCGCTGGAGCTGCTTGCCCTCGGTCTGCAGCGCGGGGGCGATCATGACCTCGGCCTTCTGGAACTCCTTCACCGTCTCGTAGCCGCAGGTGGCCATCGCCGTGCGGAGCGCGCCGAAGAGGTTCATCCGCCCGTCGTTCTCGTGGGCGGGCCCGAGGAGGATCTCTGCGAGACTGCCGCGGACCCCGGTCCGGACCCGGGTCCCGCGCGGAAGCGTGGGATGGAAGGTGGCCATCCCCCAGTGGAAACCGCTTGCGGGCGCCTCGACGGCAGACGAGAGCGGGGAGCCGAGCATCACGGCGTCCGCGCCGCACGCGATCGCCTTGGCCACGTCGCCACCCTTCGACATCCCGCCGTCGGCGATCACGTGCACGTACACGCCCGTCTCGTCGAGGTGGCGCATCCTCGCGCCGGCGACGTCCGCGATCGCGGTCGCCTGCGGCACGCCGAGGCCCAGCACCGCCCTGGTGGTGCACGCGTTGCCCGGCCCGACCCCGACGAGGACGCCCACGGCGCCGGTGCGCATCAGGTGCAGTCCGGCCTGGTACGACGCGCAACCTCCGACGACGACGGGGAGCTCGAACTCGCGGATGAACCGCTTCAGGTTCAGGGGCTCGGTCTTCTTGGACACGTGCTCGGCCGACACGACGGTGCCTTGGACGACGAGCACGTCGAGCTCCGCCGCCAGGCAGGCGGCCGCGAGCTCCTCGGTCCGCTGCGGGGTCACCGACGCGGCCGCCACGACGCCGGACTCCTTGATCTGGCGGATGCGCTCGGTGACGAGCTCGAGCTTGACGGGCTCCTGGTACATCTGCTGCATCCGCGGGGTCGCCTTGTCGTCGTCGAGCTCGCGGATCTCCTCGAACAGCGGCATCGGGTCCTCGTAGCGGGTCCAGAGCCCTTCGAGGTTCAAGACCCCGAGCCCTCCGAGCCGGCCGAGCTCGATCGCGGTGCGCGGGCTCGTGACGCCGTCCATCGCGGCCCCGAGGAGCGGCAGGCCGAAGCGCCAGGCGTCGATCTCCCACGAGACGTCGACGTCCTCGGGGTCACGGGTCCGCCGGCTGGGCACGATGGCGATGTCGTCGAAACCGTATGCCCGGCGCCCCGACTTGAAGATCCCGATCTCTGTGTCTGCCACGATCGCCTCCAGTGGTGTGCGCCGACGCCCGAGCGCGTCCCACTGTACCGGTCGCATCGCGGCGGTCAGCGACCGCGCGATCGGCGGTCAGGAGCCGCGCCGGCCGTCGACCAGGACCGTCGTCAGCAGGTCGAAGAGCATCCGGCCCGTCGCGCCCCAGACGGTCTCCCCTTCGACCGAGAAGAAGTACATGGCGGACCGAGGCTGCCCTGGCGAGCTCCACCACTCCTGCTCGAAGCTCGCGGAGAGGTCTGCGAGGGAGGCGTCGAACGCGCGGTCCACCTCGGCCGGGTTGGGCACGAGGTCGGGGCGCGCGGGGAGCCATGCGACCACGGGGGTGATCGGCACGCCGGTGACGAAGGCGAACGCCTGCGCGAGGTACCCGACTGGCCGGACCAGCGCGGGGTCCAGGCCGATCTCCTCGTGGGCCTCGCGCACCGCGGCGGCGAGCGCGTCCTCCCCGGGGTCGATGCGGCCGCCGGGGAAGCTCACCTGGCCGCGATGGGTACGCAGGAGCGTCGAGCGCCTGGTCAGCAGGACCCGCGCTTCGCCTCCCTCCTCGAACAGGGCGACCAGCACCGCGGAGGGGGCGGCAGCGACGTCTGCGGCCTCGACGCCGGTGACGCCGGCAGGGCTCGGTGGCGGCCCCTGGGCGAGGCTGCGACCGGCACGGGCCAAGGCGTCGAGCACGAAGGAGAGCGTGATCCCCCGCCGCGGGCTCCACGGCGGGGGGCCACCAGGCTCGGCCGTGGCGGGACGGGGGATCACGTCGGGTCCACGTCACGGTCTCGTGGCGTCGACTACATCATCCCGCCCATGCCGCCCATCCCGCCCATGCCGCCGCCGGCGCCTGCAGGGGCAGCCTGCGGCTTCTCGGGCTTGTCGGCCACGAGCGCCTCGGTGGTGAGCAGCAGCGCGGCGATGGACGCGGCGTTCTGCAGCGCGGAGCGGGTCACCTTCGCGGGGTCGATGATCCCGGCCTTCACGAGGTCGACGATCTCGCCGGTGGCCGCGTCGAGCCCCGTGCCGGCAGACTCGGACTCGACCTGGCGCACGTAGACCGCCCCCTCGAGGCCCGCGTTCTGCGCGATCCAGCGAAGCGGCTCGGAGAGGGCCTTCGCCACGACGCGGGCGCCCGTCGCCTCGTCGCCGTCGAGCTCGGCCGCCACCTTCTCGACGGCTGCACGGCTGCGCAGGAGCGCGGTGCCCCCGCCGGCCACGATGCCCTCCTCGATGGCTGCCCGGGTGGCGGAGAGCGCGTCTTCGATGCGGTGCTTCTTCTCCTTCAGCTCCACCTCGGTGGCGGCACCGACCTTCACGACGGCGACGCCGCCCGCGAGCTTGGCGAGGCGCTCCTGGAGCTTCTCGCGGTCCCAGTCGGAGTCGGTCTCCTCGATCTCCCGCTTGATCTGGGCGATGCGGCCCGACACGTCCGCCTCGGAGCCGGCACCCTCCACGATCGTGGTGTCGTCCTTCGTCACGATCACCCGGCGCGCGCGCCCGAGGAGGTCGAGCGTCGCGCTCTCGAGCTTGAGCCCGATCTCTTCGGAGATGACCTGGCCGCCCGTCAGGATCGCCATGTCCTGGAGCATCGCCTTGCGGCGCTCCCCGAACCCCGGTGCCTTCACCGCGACCGACGTGAACGTGCCGCGAATCTTGTTCACCACGAGCGTCGCGAGCGCCTCGCCCTCGACGTCCTCGGCGACGACGAGGAGGGGCCTGCCGGCCTGCATCACCTTCTCGAGCACCGGCACGAGGTCGTGGACGGCGCTGATCTTCCCGTTGAAGAACAGGACGTAGGGATCCTCGAGCACCGACTCCTGGCGCTCGGGGTCGGTGACGAAGTACGGGGAGAGGAAGCCCTTGTCGAACTGCATCCCCTCGGTGAGCTCGAGCTCCATCCCGAAGGTGTTGGACTCCTCGACGGTCACCGTGCCGTCCTTGCCGACCTTGTCGATCGCCTCGGCGAGCACGTCCCCGATCGACGGGTCGGCCGCAGAGATGGACGCCACCTGGGCGATCTCGGTCCTTCCCTCCACGTCCCTCGCCTGCTCGGCGATGGACTTCACGGCAGCAGCCACGCCCCGCTCGATGCCGCGCTTCAAGGAGGAGGGGCTCGCGCCGGCCGCGACGTTCCGGAGGCCCTCGGAGATGAGCGCCTGCGCAAGCACGGTGGCCGTGGTGGTGCCGTCACCGGCGACGTCGTTGGTCTTCGTGGCGACCTCCTTCACGAGCTGGGCGCCCATGTTCTCGAAGGGGTCCTCGAGCTCCACCTCGCGGGCGATGGAGACGCCGTCGTTCGTGATGGTCGGCGCGCCGAACTTCTTCTCGATCACCACGTTCCGGCCCTTCGGGCCGAGGGTGACCTTCACGGTGTCGGCCAGCTTGTTCACGCCGGCCTCGAGGCCGCGGCGCGCGGCCTCGTCGTACTTCAGGATCTTGGGCATGGGGGAACCTCTCAGTGAGAGGGGGCCGCACCGCGCGGGCAGAGCCCTGCGCGGTGCGGCCCCCCTGTGCGGATGGTCGCGCTACTTGTCCAGCTTGGCGAGGACGTCCCGGCCGGAGAGGATCAGCAGGTCCTCGCCGTCGACGGTGATCTCGGTGCCGCCGTACTTCGAGTAGACGACGGTGTCCCCGACCTTCACGTCGAGCGGGATGATCTCGCCGGTGTTGTCGGCACGGC
>JAKAOD010000137.1 GCA_021823365.1 Actinomycetes bacterium
TTCGAGCGGAAGGGCAACGTTCTTCTCCAGGGTCCGCCAGGGCAGGAGCACCGGGTCTTGAAAGACCATGCCAAACCGACGGCTCCGACGGGCGTCGGCAGCGGAGCCTCCCTCAACTCGGACTACGCCCGACGTCGGGGGGACGAGGTCGGCGACCGTGCGCAGGGTCGTCGACTTGCCACACCCTGACGGGCCAATCACCGAGACGAATTCCCCTCGCTCGACCTCGAGGCTGACTTCGCGGATCGCGTCGATCTCACGCTTGTCGGCGCGAAAGCGCTTGCTTACCCGTTGGAGCTCGATGCTGGGGTGTGAGGCCGCCACGCTCGTCTCAAGGCCCAAAGTCGGACCCATCGTTCCCGTTCAGCCCAGTACCGCCGTCCGGTCAGAGCGATGTCTTGCCCCCGTAGGCCTTTTCAAGGATGGTGGTCGTCATGACGTCCTCGACCTTGACCGGGCTCTTGATCAGGCCGGTCTTGACGTTCAGCTCGATCGACTTGGAGACGGCCGCCGGGTCGATCCAGAGCAGCCCCTTGGACTTGGTCAGCGCCGAGGTGACGAACGGGACCTGGGCGGCGCTCTGCGCTGTCTGCTGGACCAGGTCGAGCTTCAGACTCGGAGACTTATCGACGGTGTACTTGGCCATCTCCGCGGTGTGCGCAATCGCGTACTGCCAGCCCTGGACGGTTGCGCGCAGCCAGCGCACCAGGAGAGCTTCCTGCTGCTGGAGCACGCTGTCGAGCGTGAAGATGACGTCGCCGTAGCTTGGCACCCCGGCATCCGAGGCGAGGAGCATCGCGGTCTTGATGCCCTTGGCCTCCAGTTCAAGCGGCTGGTTGAAAGCGTACGACCAGAAGCCATCGACCTGACCGGTGACGAGTGGGGTGGGGTCGATCCCGACCGGCACGATGGTCACCTGCCCGGGGGTCATGCCATTCGCGCTCAGCATCTCGTCAAACGATGCGCGGCCACCAGCCTGAAGACCGATCTTCTTGCCAACGAGGTCGCCGACGGTCTGTATCGGCGCGCTCGCGAGGCTCATGACCCCGAACGGCCCTCTCTGGAAGAAGGTCGCGATCGCCTTTACGGGGATGCCGTTCGCCCGAGCCTGGATAACTTGGTCGGTCGAGCCGATGAGGCCGATCGGCGCAACGCCACCTGCAACCGATTGAATGGCGTTGACCTGCGGGCCGCCCGGGATGAGCGTCTGAGTGAGCCCCGCGGCCTTCAGGTAGCCTTGTGACTCGGCCGCGAACAGGCCAGCGAACTCGACGTCCTCGATCCAGAGGAGCTGCACTTTGACGCTCGCGGTGGTCAGGGACGCAACGGCGGACGCCGATGGGCGCGAAGCGCCGCCACTGCAAGCCTCGAGCAGAGTCATCGCCGAGCCAACGCCTACGACCCCCACGCCCAGCCGGCTGAGACGTGCCAGAAACGCACGCCGACTCATCCCCTCGCGCCACAGCATATCTGCCCACCTCCTCATCGCGATCAGGGTCGCATGGGATGATAGGCTGGTGTAGTCGTTTGTCAATAGGCTGCACAAATGTGCAATCCCCCCCACGGGCGCCGATCGCCCGTGGGGATCAGCATCCGAGGAGAGCCGAGATGGGCGCTATCGAACCCTGGCACCTTGTGCTTCTCTTGGTCGTCATCCTGATCGTTCTGGGTCCCGGCAAGCTGCCTCAGGTAGGCAAGGGCGTCGGCGACGCGCTGCGCGAATTCCACAAGGCCACCTCGGATCTCCCGGAGTCGAGTCGAGTCGATGCACCGCCTTTCGCGGCTCAGGCGGCTAGGACGACCCAGGTGTCGACTCTTGTCGCTCCGCCTGGGGCGCCCGATTCGTCCGCCCGGCAACCAGGGTGAACCCCCTGCCGCATTGCCAGCGCCTGGCGCCAACGCATCATCGGGCCGCGTGTAGGTCAGACCCTCGCGGAGCCCAGAGCAACGCGTCGGGTACTGGCTTGACCCGCGCGCCGGTCGCGGCGAAGCGGGCTCCGGCCGTTCACAAGCGGGCTCCGGCCTTGTTGACCCGAGCCGAGTGGGTGATGTAAACAGACAGGTCATGTACCATAATCCGCGCGTGATTGCGTTGTGTGCACGAATGTGCAACACGGGAGGCACGCGTGAGGAAACCATATGCCGCCGCGGGCCATGCGCGAATGGCCACGGCCATGCTGCGCGCAGCGCGACGCTGGATCCCGGAGCGCATAAGCCGCGACTCCCGTGGCCCCCTAACAGGCACGGCGCTCGCAGTCACGCTGGAGGCGGATCGTTGACCATGACTGGCCAGCAGCGTAGTGCCGTGGAGTGGAACGGCGCGGCGATCGAGATCATCGACCAGACCAAGCTGCCCGGCTCGCTCGAGGTGGTCCGGCTCGAAACGGCCGATGCGGCCATCGACGCGATCAAGCGACTCGCCGTGCGTGGGGCGCCCGCGATCGGGGGGTGCGGCGCCCTCGCCATGGTGCTCGGGATCGACGAGGCACACCCGACCACGCTCGCCGCGGCGCGCGAGGCGCTCGACTCGCTCGCCGCGCGCGTTGGCAGCGCGCGCCCCACGGCGGTGAACCTGACATGGGCGGTGGGCCGGGTCCGGGACGCAGCACTGCGTTCCGCATCGGCTGGCGAGGTCCGCGAGCGCGCGCTTGCCGAAGCACTGCGGCTCATCGACGAAGACCGGGAGGCCTGCCGGCTGATCGGGGAGTTCGGCCGCGCCCACCTGGCGGGCAAGACGCGGATCCTCACGCACTGCAACACGGGTCGCCTCGCGACGCTCGGGTGGGGCACAGCACTCGGGGTCGTGTACGCCAAGGCCGCCGCGGGCGAGCCGCTGCAAGTCATCGCCTGCGAGGCGCGCCCGCTGCTTCAAGGCGCGCGGCTCACGGCCTGGGAGCTCCTCGACGCGGGCATCGACGTGACGCTCATCGCAGATGGCGCAGCAGCAGCGCTTCTCGCCGCCGGGCGCGTCGACGCGGTCGTCGTGGGCGCTGACCGGATCGCCGCCAACGGCGACACGGCCAACAAGATTGGCACGTTCGCCCTGGCCCTCGCCGCGCACTACGCAGGGGTGCCCTTCTACGTCGCGGCTCCGTCATCTTCGTTCGATCTCTCGATCGGCTCCGGCGACGCGATCGTGATCGAGGAGCGCTCCCCCGATGAGGTGCGCTCCTTCCAGGGCCGGCCAACCGCGCCCTCAGAGGTGCAGGTCTGGAATCCCGCCTTTGACGTGACTCCGGCGGAGCTGGTGACCGCCTTCATTACCGAGCTCGGCGTGCTCCGCTCGCCCTTCGTCGAGATCACCCGGGAGGATCACCCATGACGATGTCTGTCGGCGCGCCCGAATGGACCGAGCGCGCAACGGCGGTGGCGTCCGGCGTCCGACGCCGCGTCCTCGAACACACGCTGAAGCAGAACGAAGGGTATCTCTCGCAGGCGTGCTCGTCCGCTGAGATCCTTGCGACCCTCTACACCCGGACCCTCCATCTGGCCCCCCTCGAGGCGCCCCTGCGGCCAGGCCCCTTTCGGGGCGTCCCCGGGCCAGACAACCCGCAATACACGCCGGGTGCCATGGTCAATGGAGCGCAGGGCCCAGCGTTCGATCGGTTCGTCTTCTCCCCCGTGCACTATTCCCTCGCCCTGTATGCGACGCTTGTCGAGGTTGGGCGGCTCTCCCCAGACGCGCTCGACGAATTCAACCGTGACGGCGGCACGGTGGAGGTGATCGGAGCGGAGCACTCGCCGGGCATCGAGACGACCGCGGGCTCGCTCGCCCAGGCGCTGAGCCAGGCGGCCGGCATCGCGTTGGCCCGCAAGCGTCGGGGCGACACCGGGCGCGTGTGGGTGATGATGTCCGACGGCGAGTTCGAGGAGGGGCAGACGTGGGAAGCCCTCGCGAACGCCGCGTTCCACCGGCTCGACAACCTGCGCGTCGTGGTGGACGCGAATGGCCAACAGTGCGATGGCGAGGTCTGTTCGGTGGCCTTGCTCGAACCATTGCCAGAGCGCGTCCGGGCGTTCGGCGCATCGGTCGCCGAGGTGGACGGCAACGACCTCGTCGCCCTCGCCGAGGCGATGGAGCGGCCATCCGAGACTCCGCATGTCGTGATCGCGCGCACCGATCCGACCCACGGGCTTCCGCTGCTCGCGGAGCGCAGGCCCCTGCTGCACACGGTTCGCCTGACCAGCGACGAGGAGCGGGCGCGCTACCGGGCAGCCTACGAGGCGATGCTGCGATGAGCATCGAGACCGTCGTGCGGCCCCATGTTGAGAACTTCATCACGTGGGCCAAGAACAAACCCGAGGTAGTGGTTCTCTCCGCCGACCTCACGAACTCGTCCGAGGTCGGGCGCTGGCGCGACACGTATCCCGACCGCTTTTTCTCGGTGGGGATGGCGGAGCAGAACATGCTGAGCTTCGCCGGCGGGCTGGCGCGCGAGGGGTACACCCCGTTCATCCACACCTTCGCGGTCTTCACCTACCGGCGCGCCTACGACCAGCTCGCCATGTCGATCGCGTACCCCAACCTGCGGGTCCGCCTGATCGGTTTCCTGCCGGGTATCACGACGCCAGGCGGGGTCAGCCACCAGGCGATCGAGGACATAGCGATCATGCGCGCCACGCCGAACATGACCGTGCTCGAAACGGGCGACGCCACCGAGGTGGAGTCGGTCCTCGACGTGGCACAGGCAGTCGATGGCCCCGTCTACGTGCGCATGCTGCGGGGGGTGATGCCCAGGCTCTTCCCGCGCACCGAGCCGATGCAGCTCGACCGGGTGCGGGTGCTCTCCGAGGGCACCGACGTGACGCTGCTCAGTGCGGGCATCGAGACCGAGGAGGCGATGCGCGCGGTGCAGGCACTCGCCGTGCGCGGCGTGGGGGTGCAGCATCTCCACGTCTCGACCCACAAGCCCTTCGGGGATCCGGAGATCCTCTCGAGCATCGCACGGACGCGTCGGGGCGTCGTGACCGCCGAGAACCACACGGCCGTGGGCGGGCTGGGCTCGGCAGTTGCCGAGCTGATCGCCGAGGCTGGGCTCGGGAAGCGCCTCGTGCGGGTCGGCCTCCAGGACACGTACGCCCATGGCGCCAGCCGCGCCTACCTGGCGCGCGAGTACGGCCTTGACGCCCGCGGCATCGTGCGCGGGGTGGAACGGCTGCTCGGCTACGAGACGGAGATCAGCCCAGATGAGCTGGCGGCCATCCCGCTCGAGCCGGCCGGTCCGGTCGAGAAGGCGGACTCGTTGTGACGATCCCTGCCACGACCCTCTCGGTCTCCGGTGTTCGATTCGGGGCCACCTACGCCCTGAGCGGGCCGGCGTCAGAAGCGCAGGAGCGCGCAGAGGCGATCACGGTCGAGCAGACGATCGAGTTCCCGGCCGACCTCGTCGCCGACGACGACATCCGCCGACACGTCATTGGCCGGATCGAGTCACTTGAGGCCGTCGGTCCAGAGCGGTCGCTCGCGCACATTAGCTACGCGGTCGAGACGACGGGCTTCGAGCTGCCGCAGCTTCTCAACGTGTGCTTCGGCAACTGCTCGTTGCTGCCGGGCGTGCGCCTTGTTGAGTTGCATCTACCAGTCGAGCTCCTGGCGCGGTTCCGCGGTCCGCGCCACGGGATCAAGGGCCTACGTCAGCTGCTCCACGCGGGGGACCGGCCGCTCCTCGCCACCGCGCTCAAGCCGATGGGGCTGGGGAGCGCGACACTCGCGCAGATGGCGCGCACGCTCGCCCGGGCGGGCATCGATGTCGTGAAGGACGATCACGGCTTGGCGAACCAGCCCTTCGCGCACTACGAGGAGCGCGTACGCGCCTGCGCCGCCGCGGTGCGCGACGCGAACGAGGCCACCGGCGGCCACGCGCTGTACCTGCCCTCGATCAACGCCCCGGCGGAGGAAATCGAGCCGCGCGCACACCTGGCGAAGGAGGCCGGGGCGGGCGGGTTGCTGGTGTTGCCCGGTCTCGCCGGGCTCGACATGATGCGACGCCTGGCCGACGACGACAGCCTCGCGCTGCCGATCATGGCCCATCCAGCGTTTCTCGGTTCGTACGTCGTGGACGAACACGGGGGAATCGAGCATGGCCTTCTCTTCGGCACGCTCGCCCGGCTCGCGGGTGCCGACATGTCGGTCTTCCCGAGCTACGGCGGAAGGTTCAGCTTCAGCCTCGCCGCGTGCCGCGCGATCGCGACCGGGTGTCGCAGCCCGCTCCAAGGAGTCGCACCGATCCTGCCGGCGCCGGGCGGTGGCATGACCGTGGATCGGGTCGGCGAGCTGGTCGCATTCTACGGTCCGGATACGCTGCTCCTCATCGGAGGCAACCTCCATAGGGGCGAGCTCTTCGACAACGCACGGCGCATGCAGGCCGCCGTCGAGGCGGCGGCGCAGTCGGCACCAACCGTGTAGCCCACCGAGCGCAGGCCAGGAGCAGAGGGCGGGAGATGAGCACTGAACACCGGGATTTTCTCATCGAGGTTGCCCGGCTGCACCACGAGTACGGCCTCAATCAGGAGACGATCGCGAAGCGTTTCAACGTATCGCGATCGACGATCAGCCGCGCCTTGAGCGAGGCGGAGTCGCTCGGCATTATCGAGGTGACCATCACCGAACCGGCGCCCCGAGAGCTGCAGCTGAGCCAGGACATTCGAGAACGTTGCGGGATCGCCGCCTACACTGGCATGCGTCTGGCCGACGAGACCCCGATGGCCGCCGCAGCCCGAGCGGCGGCGCGCCACATCGAGCGGATCGCAGCTGTTGGCCACCTCACGCTGGCGGCGAGCTGGGGCCGTACTCTGGCTGCCGCAGCGCACTTCGTGCGGCCACGCCGGTCGAGCGGGTTGCTGATCGTCGATGCGGTTGGGCACGCGAGCGGCAAGGAACTGGCACCCGCGATCGAGGTCACGCGGACGCTCGCGTCAGCGCTGGGCGCCGAGGTGATCCATCTCCCATCCCCCGCCTTTGCTGACTCGGTCGCCTCGCTCGATTTCTTGTTGGCATCTCCGCCCGTGGAACACGTGCTTCAGCTCGCGCGCAGCGCCGATGTCACGCTCGTCTCCGTGGGCGTAGTCGGCGAGGACTCGCTGCTTCGCAAAGAAGGCCTCGTCGCGGCTGAGGCGATGCAGGAGCTGATGGCTCGCGGGGCGCGGGGCGAGATCCTCGGCCACTACTTCGACGCGGCCGGCCATGCAATTGAGGAGCCTTCACTCCTGCCGGTCGGCCTGTCGCTGGGCGATCTGCGCGCTGCACGGCGCGTGATCGCGGTGGCCGGAGGCGCTGTGAAGGCAGAGCCGGTACGGGCCGCGATCATGGGCGGGATCATCGATGAGCTCGTCGCCGACGATGAGCTGGCAGAGGCGCTCCTCGCGGCGACCCGCCGACCCGGAACGTAGTGCGAAAAGCCGTCGAGGATGACGAAAGAGACGAGGGTCCGCCACATCCTCAATGGCGGCGGATCACTCGGTTGCGGTCGGCGAAGGCTCGGAATCGGACGGATCAATTCGGACCAGCAGAAGATGAGTGAACGCCACCACGACCTCTCCATGCTGGTTGGTTACCGTGTAGCCTTCCTTGATGAGCCCATGTCCGGGACGTTTGTCTGCCAC
>JAKAOD010000138.1 GCA_021823365.1 Actinomycetes bacterium
ACCCCGGTCGGCACCCCGGTCGGCACCCCGGTCGGCACCCCGGTCGGCACCCCGGTCGGCACCCCGGTCACGGAGCACCAGGGCGCCCAGGAGCCTGCTCCGCCCGAGGACGGCGGGCGGGCGGGCGCGCCGAACGCTGACACCCAAGGCCCGGCAGCTCAGGTCAAAGTATCGACCCCGCCGAACGATTTGGGAGAGCCGACGACGAACCCAGCCGTGCACGTTCCCAACGGGGGGAGCGTTCTCACGCGCCCCCCACGTGAGAACGTGCGGATCTCGGTCGTCGACCACGGAGTCGGGATTCCCGCGCGGGACCTCGACCGCATCTTCGAGCGCTTCTATCGCGTCGACCATGGGCGCAGCCGTGAGACCGGAGGGACCGGTCTCGGGCTCTCCATCGTCCGCCACGTCGCGAGCAACCACCAGGGCTGGGTCGAGGTGGAGTCTCGCGAGGGAGAAGGCTCCACGTTCACCCTCGTCCTGCCGCTGCAGCTGGACAGAAGCAGCTGAAGGAGCCTTCCGGGCACGTCCGGGCTCCGCCCCGGTACCCTTCTCGCGAGAGGGCCATGACGACCGATTCCCGACCCATCAACGTGCTCCTCGCCGAGGACGAGGAATCGTTCGTCGACGCGCTCGTGATCGGGCTCGGTCGGGAGGGTTTCCGGGTCACCGTCGCGCGTGACGGCTCCGAGGCGTTGCGGCTCTTCGACGAGAAGGAGCCAGACCTCATCCTCCTCGATTTGATGCTGCCGAAGGTGTCCGGGATCGACGTCTGCCGGGCCATCCGGAGCCGGTCGAGCGTCCCGATCATCATCGTCACCGCGAAAGGTGCCGAGATCGACACGGTGGTCGGCCTAGAGGTCGGCGCCGACGATTACGTCACCAAGCCGTACAGGCTCCGCGAGCTCGTCGCTCGCATCCGAGCGGTGATGCGCCGCGGCGCCGGTGGCGGGTACGGAGCTGCGAGCCGAGAGGACCGTCGAATGCCCGAGGCCGGGGAGGGGTCCCGCGAGGCGGGTGACGTGCGGGTCGACTTGGACACGCGACGCGTGTTCGTTCGCGGTGACGAAGTGCACCTGCGCCGCAAGGAGTTCGAGCTGCTCGCACTCCTGGTCGAGAACGCGGGGCGGGTCCTCACGCGAGACGTGCTGATCGACCGAGTGTGGGGCTCCGACTACATCGGGGACACGAAAACGCTGGACGTGCACGTGAAGCGCCTCAGGTCGCGCATCGAGGTTGACCCTTCCCGTCCCGTCCTCATCACGACCGTGCGGGGCGTCGGGTACCGGTTCGACCCATCCGAGGTCACCGCACACCGTCCCTGACGACTCGGTCCGCGCACAGGGATCTCCTTCGGCCGCACCGTGGCCCGCCGCGCGCCGCACCGTGGCCCGCCGCGCGCCTCACCGTGGCCCGATGGTCGGTTCGGGCCCGAACCAGGGGCTGAGCACATCGGGCAGGCGGACCGAGCCATCCGGCTGACGCCCCCACTCGACCAGCGCGGCCCACACGCGCGACCAGGCCAGGGCAGACCCGTTCAAGGTGTGGACGAAGACCGGGGGGCCGCCGGCCGCTGGACGGAAACGGACGTTGGCCCGCCGGGCCTGGTAGTCGCCGAACCAGCTGACCGACGACACCTCGAGCCACCGGTCAGAGCCCGGCGCGTAGACCTCGAGGTCGAAGGTCCTGGCTGAGGACGTACCCAGATCGCCAGTGCACAGGTCGACGACCCGGTAGGGGAGGGCGAGAACGCGGAGCAACCCCTCCGCTCTCGCCAGGATGTCCGCGTGGAGCGCGCCCGCCTGCGCGGGAGTGGCGTACGCGAACAGCTCGACCTTCTCGAACTCGTGGACCCGCAACAACCCTCTCGTATCGCGCCCCGCGGCGCCCGCCTCCCGGCGGAAGCACTGCGACACCGCGGTCAGACGGACCGGCAGGTCGGCCTCCTCGAGGATCTCACCTCGGTGCATGGACGTGAGGGGCACCTCGGCAGTGGGGATGGCCCAGAGGTCGTCGCGCTCGATGTGGTACGCCTCGTCCGCGAACTTGGGGAGGTGGCCCGTCGACACCATCGTCTCGGTCAGCACCAGGGTCGGCGGACGGATCTCCTCGTACGCGTCCGCATGACGTGACAACGCCAACGACGTAAGCGCCCGCAAGAGGCGCGCCCCGTCCCCACGGTAAAGGGGGAACATCGACCCGGCCAGGCGCGCCCCTCTCGGCATGTCGAGGATGCCGAGGCT
Source organism: Actinomycetes bacterium (assembly GCA_021823365.1). Next base: position 2,244 of record JAKAOD010000138.1, read on the forward strand.
GCCCCCGACATCCCAATGCGGAACGCGCTGGTGCTCTCCCGGAACGGGCTCAGCGGTGCCGCGTTCCCAACCGGGCCACCAGTGGCGGAGGATCACGTTGTCCTCTGGTCCTGCACCGTCCGGCGCGTCCTCAGCGGGCAAATTCGGCATGACGAGCAGCAGACCTCGCAGATCGGCGGCCAGACGATCGACTTCCTGGGCCGCTTCCCTCTCCTCCTCGCCGACGCGGCGGCTCTCGTCGGCGAGCGTTGCCGCGCCGTCAGCGTCCCCTGCGCGCCTCCTGTCGCCGACTTCTCGCGACAGCCTCTTCACCTGCGCCCTCAGGGTCTCCTGCCGCGCGAGCGCGGCGCGGTGCTTCCCGTCGAGCCGCCCGATGGCGTCAACCTCTTCCGGAGGGATCCCGCGCCTGGCGAGTGCGGCCTTGACGCGCCGGGAGTCGTCACGGACGAGGTGAAGGTCGATCATTTGTCCGCCGACAGTAGCGTGGCCGTGGTATGCGGGCCGATGGCCTCCCTTCTCCTCACGGGCGCGCCGCACCGGCCGTGCCTGTCGTCCGATGCGACGACCTCGTCGTTCGCTACGGTCCCCGTACCGCGGTGGACCGCGTCTCGTTCGCCGCGGGGCGCGGTGAGGTGCTGTGCATCCTCGGTCCCAACGGCGCCGGCAAGACGTCGACGGTGGAGTGTCTCGAGGGTTACCGCCGACCTGCGGCGGGGGTCGTGCGCGTTCTCGGGCTCGACCCCGTCGCCGACCATGGATCCCTCGTCTCGCAGATCGGTGTGATGCTCCAGCGCGGAGGCGTGTACCCGATGCTCCCCCCGCGGCGCGCGCTCCGCCTCTTCGCCTCCTACTACGACAACCCCGAGGATCCCGAAATCCTCCTCGACCTGGTCCGGCTGCGGCCGGTGGCGCGTACCCCCTGGCGCCGACTCTCGGGGGGAGAGCAAGCGCGCCTCTCGCTGGCGCTCGCTCTGGTCGGTCGCCCCGATGTGCTGCTCCTCGACGAGCCCACCGCGGGAGTGGACCCCGAGGGGCGTCTCGCCGTGCGCGAGCTGATCCGCGCCGCACGCGACCGGGGCGCCTGCGTCCTCCTCACGACCCACGAGCTCAACGAAGCCGAGCGACTCGCGGACCGGGTCCTCGTGCTCGCCCGTGGGTCCGTCGTCGCCGAGGGCAGCCCGGCATCCCTGATGGGCGAGCCGGGCACCACGAGGGAGGTGGCCTTCGGTGCCCCTCCGGGTCTCGACCTCGAGGCGCTTCGGTCGGTGATCGGTCGCGGCGTGACGGTGTCCGAGGAAGAGCCGGGCCGCTACCGGGTCGAGGCCCCGGTCTTCCCCGAGGCAGCCACTGGCGAGACCGTGGCGCCCGACATCACGTCCGGCGCGCTCGCCGCCGCCGTCACGTCGTGGCTCGCTGAGCGCGACGTCGCCTTCCGGGACCTCCGAGTCGGTCGGTCGCTCGAGGACGCCTACCTCGACGTGCTGCGCTCCCACGACGAAGCGACGGACCTGTACCTGGACGGACGGAGGCGGCGATGAGCCTTTTCCGGCCGTTCGCCGCCCAGGTGGGGGCCGAAACGTACATGACGCTACGACGCGGCGAGACGCTCCTCCTCACCGTCGGGATCCCCGTCGCATTCCTCGTCTTCTTCTCGACGTCCCGCGTCGTGTCCACCGGTCCCGGGCCGGCAGTCTCGTTCTACGTCCCCGGCATCCTCGCCCTGGCGATCATGTCCACCGCCATGGTGTCGCTCGGAATCGCGACGGGATTCGAGCGCGGGTACGGCGTGCTGAAACGCCTCGGCTCGACGCCGCTCGGGCGCCCTCGCCTCCTCGGGGCGAAGATCACCACCGTCTTCTTCGTGGAGGTGGTGCAGGCGGCGGTACTTGTACCCGTCGGCTACGCCCTCGGCTGGCATCCCGGGCACGGCCACGCCGGGGCCGGAGCCGCCGATGCGCTCGCTGCGGCGGTGCTCGCGACCGTTGCATTCGGCGGGATCGGGCTTTTCCTTGCAGGTGTGCTCCGCGCGGAGGTGAACCTTGCCGCTGCGAACGGCCTCTACCTGGTGCTGCTGCTCCTCGGCGGGATGGTCGTGCCGGTGGCAAAGCTTCCCGGTGCGCTCGCAGGCGTGGCGCGTGAGCTCCCGGCCGCGGCGCTCTCAGAGGCTCTGCACGCTGCACTCGGGACCGGCGGCCCCGTGCCGGACGCGGCGTGGGTGACGCTCGGCGCGTGGGCGGTCGGCTCGTCGGTGCTCTCGACGCTCACCTTTCGCTGGGAGTGACCCGGAGAGAGAGGACGTGGCACCGTCCTCGAAGAACACCGCCGCCGTCGAGGGCAAAGGCGTACGGGCCGCCCGGGCAGCTCCTGACACCACCGCTACCATCGCTCGACGTGCGTTCGCCTGTCGCCACTGACGCACCCAGCAGGCACCGGTCCCGTCTCCCACCGTCCACGGTCCGTCGCATCTCGATCGTCTCTCTCGTCTGCGTCGCAGCGATCCTGCTGTCCGGTGCCGCGGTGCGCCTCACGGGCTCTGGGCTCGGATGCTCGGACTGGCCGACGTGCTCGAAGGGCCGCCTGACGCCGCCGCTGCAGTACCACTCCCTCATCGAGTTCAGCAACCGCATGGTCACCATCGTCCTCGTCCTGGTGGTCGGCGCAACCTTCGTCGCGACGCTCCTCAGGCGGCCCTTCCGGCGTGACCTCGCATGGCTGTCGGGTGGCCTCATCGGCGGCGTGCTCGTGGAGGCGGTCATCGGTGGGATCGTCGTCTACTCGAAGCTGAACCCCTACCTCGTGATGGTGCACTTCCTGGCGACGGTGGTCCTGCTCGTCGATGCGGTGGTGCTGGTGCATCGAGCGAGCCGCGACTACTCGATACCGGGTCAGGTCCTCGTGCCTCGACCGGTGATCCTCCTCTCGCGTGGCCTCCTCGTGCTCGTCGCCGTCGTTCTGGCTGCTGGCGCGGCCACCACGGGCGCCGCTCCCGACGGAGGGAGCTCCCAGGGACAGGTGATCAAGCGGATCCCGGTGCCGCTGCGCGACATGGCGGAGCTCCATTCGACGCTCGCTCTCTTCCTGATCGGCGTCGTCCTCTCTCTGGCGGTCCTGCTGCATGCGCTCAGCGTGCCGGAACGAATACGGAAGGCCGCTCGGGTTCTCGTCGTGGTGCTGGTGCTCCAGGCGGTGGTCGGCTACACGCAGTACTTCACCCACCTCCCTGCGGCACTCGTCGAGGTGCACGAGCTCGGTGCGACCGTGCTCGTCATCGGCGTGGTGCAGTATTTCCTCGCGCTGACCCACCACAGCCCCGAAATGGCGGCCGGTCCGTTGCAGGCGGTCTCCGGCAAGGCGAGGCAGGGCGGCGACGGGGCGCCGGGGGTGGTTGCGCCGGGTGCAGCGAAGAGCGCCGTGAGGGTCCGCTCCTGACGCAGCTCCGAACGACGCTGGTAGCGTGCGCCGGAGTCCCGCGAACGGGACCGCGCCCCCAGCGTCTAGCTGCCCAGGACGCCGCCCTTTCAAGGCGGTAGCACGGGTTCGAATCCCGTTGGGGGCACCGGCGTATTCCCTGGTAGACAGCATTTCTTGAGCACTCAAGTCCGCGGTCTCTCGAAGTGGCAATCACTCTTGGCAATCTGAGCTAGGCTGAGGGCGGGTGCAGCGCCAGAGCGAAGGAGCCGACGGTGGCAGGCCACCTCCAACAGCGCGGAGAGAGCACGTGGCGGCTCCACGCCTTCATCGGCACCGACGAGAAGGGGCGGCGCCAGTACGCCTCGAAGACCTTCCACGGCACCAAGCGGGAGGCCGGCCGTGCGCTCGCCTCGTTCGTCGCAGAGATCAGCCGGGACCGCAGCGCCGACGCCGTGACCAAGGCCATGACCGTCTCTCAGACGCTCAGCCAGTGGCTCGAAGCGAAAGAGGCGCGCCTCTCTCCTGTCACCGCCGCCCGCTACCGGATCGCCTTCAAGCACATCGAGCCGACGCTCGGAGCCATGCCGGTTTCGCGGCTGCGCCCGCACCACATCGAGGACCTCTACGACACTCTCGTCACCAAGGGCCAGTCCGGTGCGTCCATCCGCAAGGTCCACTGGGGACTCCGCCAATCTCTCGCTTGGGCGCACCGCCGCGGCTACACCGCGATCGTCGCGACCGACGGCGTCGAACTGCCGCCGCTCGGGGAAAAGAAGATCACGCCCCCGCGCTCGGACGACGTCCGCAGGCTCCTCGACCACCTCCTCGACGAGAACCCACCCGACTGGGGAACGCTCTTTGCCGTCGTCGCCTGGACCGGCTGTCGCAGAGGAGAGGCCTGCGCCCTCCATTGGGAGGACATCGACCTCGACAGCGGGACCATCTTCATTCGCCGGGCCGTCGTTGCTCTCCCTGGCGGTCATGTCAGCGAACGCGGCACGAAGACCGGGGAAGTTCGCCGCATCGCCATCGGTCCCCGGACCGTCGCACTTCTCCGTGCCCATCAGCAACGCTGCACGGCGCGCGCGCAGGCATGCAAGACGACGCTGGCGCCGTCTGCTTACGTTTTCTCCGCCGAACCAGACGGTCGTCGGCCTTACTACCCCAACAGTGTGAGTCGAGCCTTCGCCCTCGCTTGCAAGGCCGCAGGCGTTCCCCCCATGCGCCTCCACGATCTTCGACACCATTCCGCCACCACCCTCCTCAAGAGTGGCGCGTCGGTCGGAGAGGTCATGGACCGCCACGGTTGGCAATCGGTCCAGATGATCAACAGGTACCGTCACCTTCTCGAAGCTCAGGACGTCGCCGCCGCCAAGACGCTGGAGAACGCGTGACACCCTCTCTGCCCGGCATTCGCGGCCGTATCACCGACAGCGGCCGACCGGCAGCATGTCGTCGAGCATGGCGACTCCCACGAGAACAGAGTCAGGCAGCTCGGTGACGCTGACTTCGCATTCCGGAATATGCACCGGAACATCGGGTAAGTCGGCAGTCGCTCCCCCACGTAGATCCTGCCTCAGGCGGGCGTGACACACATTCACGACCTCACCCGCCCAGTGCGTACACACACCAGCCACCGAGTAGGAGAGGCTGCGCACCCGGCTTCCGGAGAGCCATCGGGGTCGTCCATCGGGTCCACCTGATCGACTACGTCGCTTATGAGCAGGGACGATTGTCTACCGAGACCAACGGTGTCCAGGCTCGGCGGGCCGTTTGATTGGCAATTGATTGGCAACTCGGGGAGGGTGACGACAGGGGATGTTCCTCCTTCCCGCCGATTCATGACCCTGCCACCCACCGGCACTTCTCGGGGAGGGTTCGGCGAGGAACTGGGGCATCGCGATGGCGCGGTAAGGGCGGGCTACGCGGCTGAGTGACG
>JAKAOD010000139.1 GCA_021823365.1 Actinomycetes bacterium
ACGCCGACGCGGTTGATCGCGCCGACGAAGTACTCGTTGGCGACGGCCGCCGCCGGCTGCTCGAGCTCCCAGAGGTACTTCGACAGGCCCCGGCTCGTCGCCGAGGGGTTGAAGACGATGCGCGCCCCGGCAAGCCCGAGAGCCCGCCAGCCCTCCGGAAAGTGCCGGTCGTAGCAGATGTAGACGCCGACAGGCCCGACTGCCGTCTGGAACACGGGGTAGCCGAGGTTGCCCGGCCGGAAGTAGAACTTCTCCCAGAACCCGTGCACCTGGGGGATGTGGGTCTTGCGATACTTGCCAAGGTAGGTGCCGTCGGCGTCGAGCACGAACGCAGTGTTGTAGTAGACGCCGGGCTGCTCCTGCTCGTAGACGGGGACGACGAGCACCATCTGCGTCTCGCGCGCGAGGTCCGACATCAGCCCGAAGGTCTCCCCGCCGGGGACCGGCTCGGTGTAGGAGAAGTACCGGGCGTCCTGCACCTGGCAGAAGTACGGGCCGTAGAAGAGCTCCTGGAAGCAGAGCACCTGAGCGCCGCCTGCGGCGGCATGCCGGGCCAGCGCGACGTTGGTCTCGATCATGGAGGCCTTGTCGCCCGTCCAGCGGCTCTGGACGAGCGCCGCACGGACGATCTCGGCCACGCGCCACTCCCTTCCTGTCCGTCTCAGCCCGGACTCCCCCGGGACTCGGGGTCGTCGCGCCCCGCCGGCCCCGGCCCCTCGCGCCGTCGCCGGCGAGGCCGCCCGGAGAGACACCCATGATCGGGCGTCGTCCTCGCTGAATCAAGTTCCACTGTGTCCACGACGGCGCCCGCGCCGATACGGCCTGGCTCGTCGGCTCGCGAGTAGCCTCCGGCCTCGTGCCGGACGTGACGTCCGATCCCTTCGCGGCGGCCGAGGAGGCCGCCGCGGCGATCGCCGAGGCGACTGGCGTCGCTCGCCACGACGTTGCCGTCGTCCTCGGCTCCGGGTGGCAGGACGCCGCCCAGGGTCTCGGCACGACGCGGGCGTCGGCGCCGGCCGCGTCGCTGCCGAGCTTCGCGCCGCCGAGCGTGGCCGGCCATCGCGGCGAGGTCCGCTCGGTGCGCGTCGCCGGGCACGACGTCCTCGTGCTCCTCGGTCGGGTCCACCTCTACGAGGGGCGCTCCCCCGCCGAAGTCGTCCATCCCGTCAGGGCTGCGGTGCTCGCCGGTGCGGGGACGGTCGTGCTCACGAACGCCGCCGGCGGGGTCGACCCGACCATGCAGGCCGGCCAGGCCGTGCTCGTGCGGGACCACCTCAACCTCACCGGCGCGTCGCCGCTGACGGGCGCGCCGCCGCCCGCCGGGCGGGGGTCGCGGTTCGTCGACCTGACCGACTGCTACTCCTCCCACCTCCGCTCCCTCGCCAGGACCGTCGACGAGAGCCTCGCCGAGGGTGTCTACGCCGGCTTGCGCGGCCCGCACTACGAGACGCCCGCGGAGGTCCAGATGCTGCGCCGTCTCGGCGCGGACCTGGTCGGGATGTCGACGGTCCTCGAGGCGATCGCCGCGCGCCACCTCGGCGCCTCGGTGCTCGGGATCTCCCTCGTCACCAACCTCGCCGCCGGTGTCGCCGCCGGGCCGATCGACCACGCGGAGGTTCTCGCCGCGGGCCAGGCGGCCTCGGCGGGGCTCGCAACCCTCGTGCACGAGGTCGTCGCGAGGCTGTGAGGCCCGGCCTTGTCGCCGAGGTCGAGGCGTGGATCGCTGCCGACCCCGATCCGTCGACCAGAGCCGAGCTGAGCGCCCTGCTCGCCGCAGGCGACGCCGAGGCGCTGGAAGCGCGCTTCGCGCGACCGCTCGAGTTCGGCACGGCCGGGCTTCGCGGTCCGGTCGGGGCAGGCCCGGCTCGGATGGGCCGGCTCGTCGTCCGCCGGACGACGTCGGGCCTCGCCCGCTGGATCTGCCGCCAGGCACCGGCAGCCGGGGCGGCCGGGGCAGCCGGCGTCGTCGTCGGCCACGACGCCCGCCGCGGCTCGGCCACCTTCGCAGCCGACGCCGCCGAGGTGGCGGCCAAGGCGGGGCTTCCCGTGCACGCCTTCCAGCGCGCCCTGCCCACCCCCCTCACCGCCTTCGCGGTCAGGCATCTCGGCGCAGCCGCCGGGGTCATGATAACGGCGAGCCACAACCCGGCCGCCGACAACGGCTACAAGGTCTACGAGGCCGACGGGGCGCAGCTGCTCCCGCCGCACGACCGGGAGCTCGCCGAGGCCGCGGCGCAGGCCGCGGCAACCGGGGCGGCACCCGGAGCCGTCGCCCGGCCAGGAGGCGTGCGCCGCCTCCACGCGGCCGTCGAGCGGCTCGACGAGGTGGCGCTCGTCACCGCCTACTCCGAGCGCCTCCTCGAGCTGCTCGACCACGACGGGCCCCGGGAGCTTCGGGTCGTCTACACCCCCCTTCACGGCGTCGGCGGCGCGCTCGCTCCGGCGATGCTCGAGGCCGCGGGCTTCGCGCCACCACTTGCGGTCCCGGCGCAGGCCGAGCCGGACCCCGACTTCCCGACGGTCCCCTTCCCCAACCCCGAGGAGCCGGGCGCCTTGGACCTCGCCCTGGCCGAGGCCGCCGCGGTGGACGCCGACATCGTCCTCGCAAACGACCCCGACGCCGATCGCCTCGCCGTCGCCGTCCCGGCTCCGCCCGGGACGCGTCGGCCGCCGGGCACCTCAGCCACGGGCTGGCGCGTCCTCTCGGGCGACGAGCTCGGCGCGCTCCTCGCCGACTACCTCCTCTCGACGACGGAGGGCGGAGACAGGCTCGTCGCGACGACGATCGTCTCATCCTCGCTCCTCCGCGACCTCGCCGCGGAGCACGGCGTCGACTACGCCGAGACCCTCACCGGCATCAAGTGGATCGCCAGGGCGGCCGCCGGCCGGCCCGGCAGGCGCCTGCTCTTCGGCTACGAGGAGGCCCTCGGCTACGCGGTGAGCGACGCCGTCGCCGACAAGGACGGCGTCTCGGCGGCCGTGCTCGCCGCGGCGATGGCCGCGGGTGCGCGCGCCGAAGGCGCCTCGTTGCTCGACCGCCTCGACGCCATCGAAGCCCGCCTCGGCGTGCACGCCACAGCGCAATGGTCGCTGCGGCTCGCCGGCTCGGACGCAGGGCAACGGCTCGCCGCCGTCGTCGGCCGCTGGCGCGCCGACCCGCCGGGGCGGCTCGCCGGGATCGAGGCGAGCGAGGTCGTCGACCTGGCACGAGGTGCGCGCGGGCTCCCGCCGACCGACGCCGTCGTGATCCGGCTCGGGGACGCCGGGCGGGTCGTCATCCGCCCGAGCGGGACGGAGCCGAAGCTCAAGGCCTACCTCGAGGCGACCACGCCGCCGCCGGGGTCGTCCGGCCTCGCCGGAGCGAGGGCAGAAGCCGCCGCGCTGCTCGCCGCGCTCGAGACCGAGGTCGCGGCCCGCTGCAGGGCGGGCTGAGCACCAAGGCGAGCTCCTGAGCGGCCGGCGCCAGAGCCCGCCGGTCGACCTCCTCGGCGCTCGGCACGGCGAGGCCGGCGCCGGCACCCGAATCGGGCACGAACGCCTCGTCGAGCCCCCGACCGCGCCGCACCAGAGACGTTCGGCCCTTGCCGACGACGGCGGCGATCGCGAATCCTCGCCCAATGGCGAGCGCGCAGGAGCCGCCGCGGCGGGGCCTTCTCGGCGGCGGCCTCCTCGCGCTCACGGTCGGGTCGCTCGCGGCCGGGGGTCTCCTCCACCTGGCCGGCGCCGGCGGCGCGGGCGAGGAGACCTTCGCCGGCGCCGGCGCCCTGGGCGCCGCCTACGCCCTTTGGACGCTCCTCGACGCGCTGCGCCACGCCCGCCTCGGCGTCGACGTCGTCGCCCTCGCCGCCCTCGTCGGGGCGCTCGCCGTCGGCGAGGACCTCGCCGCGTCGGTGATCGCCGTCATGCTGGCGAGCGGCCGCAGCCTCGAGGAATGGGCCGCAGGGAGGGCGCGGCGCGACCTGCACGCCCTCCTGGCCCGCGCCCCGAGACGGGCGCGCCGCTACGAGGCGGGCGAGCTCACGGACGTGCCCGTCGAGGCTCTTCGCCCGGGTGACCTGGTGCTCGTGGGCTCCGGCGAGGTCGTGCCGGCCGACGGGGCGCTCGAGGGGACGGCCGTGCTCGACGAGGCGGCGCTCACCGGGGAGCCCCTCCCGGTCGAGCGGGAGGCCGGCGAGGTGGTCCGGAGCGGCGTCGTCAACGCCGGCAGCCCCTTCGAGCTGCGTGTGAGCGCGGCAGCCGCCGAGAGCAGCTATTCCGGCATCGTCCGCCTCATCGCCCAGGCGGAGAGCGCCCAGGCGCCCTTCGTCCGGATGGCCGACCGCTACGCCCTCGCCTTCGTCCTCGTCGCCCTCGCCGGCGCCGGCGCCGCCTGGGCGGCCGGCGGCGCCACTCGCGCCGTCGCCGTCCTGGTCGTCGCCACTCCCTGCCCGCTCATCCTGGCGGCGCCCGTCGCCCTCGTCGCCGGCCTGTCCCACGCGGCCCGAAGGGGGGTCGTGATGAAGGGCGGCGCCGTCCTCGAGCGCCTGGCGGCCTGCACCACGCTGCTCGTCGACAAGACGGGAACGCTCACGAGCGGCAACCCCTCACTCGTCGCCGTCGCGCCCTCGGGCGAGCTCGACGAGACCGAGATGCTCCGGCTCGCAGGCTCTCTCGACCAGGTGTCGGCGCACGTGCTCGGCAAGGCGGTCGTCCGGGCCGCGCAGGCTCGCGGGTGCGCGCTGGCACCGCCCACCGGCGTCGAGGAGGTGGCCGGCCAGGGGATCCGCGGATCTGTGGGCGGGCACGAGGTGGCGCTCGGCAAGGCGGCCTTCGCGGGCGTCACCGGCGGGTCCGCCTGGGCGAAGGTGGCCAGGCGCCGGGCCAGCCTCGAGGGGAGCCTGACCGTGTTCGTCGGCGTCGACGGCCGGCCCGCGGGAGCGCTCCTGCTCGACGACCCGCTCCGGAAGGACGCGCCCCGGACGATCCGGGCGCTCAGGCGCAGCGGGATCGAGCGGATCGTCATGGTGACCGGCGACCGGCCCGAGGTCGCGGACGCCATCGGGGCCGTCCTCGGGATCGACGAGGTGCTCGCCGAGCGGGCACCGGCGGAGAAGCTCGACGTCGTCGCGGCAGAGCGGCGGAGGGCGCCCACGGTGATGGTGGGCGACGGGATCAACGACGCACCGGCGCTCGCGCTCGCCGACGTCGGCGTGGCGATGGGCGCCCGCGGCGCGACGGCCGCCTCGGAGGCGGCCGACGTCGTGCTCACCGTCGACCGCCTCGAGCGCCTCGCCGACGCCCGGTCCCTCGCCGCGCGCACCCGGCGGATCGCCCTCGAGAGCGTCGTCGCCGGCATGGGGCTCTCGTTCGCCGCCATGGGAACGGCTGCGTTCGGCTTCCTCCCGGCTGTGTGGGGGGCGATGCTCCAGGAGGGCATCGACGTGCTCGTCATCCTGAACGCCCTGCGCGCGCTTCGGTCTCCGGCGACGGGGCTCCGGCTCGGCGACGAGGCGACGGCGCTCGCCCAGCGCTTCCAGGCCGAGCACGAAGCCATCCGGGCCGCCATCGACCGCTGCCGCACCGTGGCCGACGTCCTCGGCGATCTCCCGCCGGAGGAGGGCCTTCGGGTCGTGACCGACCTTTACGACGTGCTCGTCGGGGACGTCGTCCCTCACGAGGCGGCCGAGCAGCGCGAGCTCTACCCGGCGCTCGACGCCGCGCTCGGGGGAACCGAGCCGACCGCGACGATGGCCCGGGGGCACGCCGAGATCACCCACGAGATCCGCCTGCTGGGCCGCCTCCTCGCCGACATCGGGGCAGGCCCGCCCGACGCCGAGGACATGACGGAGCTCCGGCGCCTCCTCTACGGCCTGCACGCCGTCCTTCGGCTTCACACCGAGCAGGAGGAGGAGAGCTACCTCTCCCTCGCCCCCGCCCGCGAGGCACCGGTCACGGCGGCGAGGGAGTCCTAGGCGCCTCCCGACAGCTGCCTGTCGACGGCGACGATCGCCTCCGAGAGGATGCCGAGCCCCTCCGAGGCCTCCTCCGGGGTGAGCGACATCGGCGGGGCGATGCGGAGCGTGCTCCCGTAGAGACCGCCCTTCCCGACGAGCAGCCCGCCGCGGCGGGCCTCCTCGAGGACGGCCGCCGCCGCCCGGGCGGCCGGGGTCCTCGTGCCCGGCTCGACGAGCTCGACGCCGATCATCAACCCCTTGCCCCGGACGTCGCCGACGATCCCGGCGCGACCGACCAGCCCCGACAGGCCCTGCAGGATGATCTCCCCCGTCTTCGCCGCGTTCGCCTGGAGGTCCGCCGAGAGGAGGTGCTCGAGATTGGCGAGCGCCGCCCTCGTCGACAGCGGGTTGCCGCCGAAGGTCGAGATCGAGCTTGCCCGGATCGACTCGAGCAGCTCCCCGCGCCCGACGACGCCGCCGATCGCGAGGCCGTTGCCGAGCCCCTTCGCGAAGGTGAGGAGGTCCGGGACGATCCCGTGGGCCTCGTATCCCCAGAAGTGCTCGCCCGTGCGGCCCCAGCCGGTCTGGACCTCGTCGGAGATGAAAAGGATGCCGTACTCGTCGAGCACCTTCTTCATCGCCCCGAAGAACCCGTCCGGCGGGACGACGAAACCGCCGACGCCCTGGATCGGCTCGGCGATCATGCAGGCGACGTCGCCGGAGGTCGTGGTCTCGATCACCTCGCGCAGGTCGGCGGCGCACGCCGCGGTCAGCGCCGCGTCGTCGGCGGCGCGGAAGGGGTTGCGGAACCGATCCCCGTTGTGCGCGTAGCTCACCTGGAGCGGGCTCAGGCTCGATGCCGACCAGGCGCGGTTGCCCGTCACCGACATCGCGGCGAACGACCGCCCGTGGTAGCTGTTGCGGAGGGCGAGGACCTGGCTCGACCGCCGCGCCGCGCAGGCCGACAGCAGTGCCGCCTCGTTCGCCTCGGTCCCGGAGCTCACGAAGAACACCTTGGCGTCGGGGATCCCCGAGAGCCCGGCGATGCGCTCGGCGAGCTCGACCATCGGGCGGATGAGGTAGAGCGTCGACGAATGGACCATGCGGCCTGCCTGCTCGCGGATCGCGTCCACGATCTCCGGCACGCCGTAGCCGGACATGGTCGTGAGGATGCCCCCGAAGAAGTCCAGGTACTCCCGGCCCTCCCCGTCCCGGACGCGACAGCCGTGTCCCTCGACGAGCTCTATCGGCTCCTCGTAGTACAGCGCGACCCACGAGGGGATGACGCGGCGGTGACGGGCAAGCAGCTCAGAGTGGGGCCCGGGCACGCCCGGATTATCCGGCGGCGCGGCGAGAGGGGTCAATAGACACTCTGTAGGCTCGCGGCCCGTGCATCCGACACTTCGTGCGGCGTGATCACCGTCGCCGAGGTCCTCCAGCTGCCGGAGGTCGCGATCGGCGCCCCCCGTGTCGTCGCCGGGGCCGCGGGGCTCGGCCGCCACGTCCGCTGGGTGCACATCGCCGAGGTGGACGACATCGCCGGGCTCTTGAAGGGCGGCGAGCTCATCCTCACGACGGGCATCGCGCTGCCCGACGACCCGGAGGCGCTCGACCGCTACGTCGCCGACCTCGCCGGCGCCGGCGCGCTCGGCA
>JAKAOD010000140.1 GCA_021823365.1 Actinomycetes bacterium
TTCCGATCTCGGGACGGCCTCCCCGAGGACCGTCCGTGCCCGGCCGACCTGGAAGGCCGTCGCGCTCCCGGCCGAGCACGGCGGCTGGGGCCTCACCGGCGAGGCGGTCCTGCTCGGCCTGCTCGTCCGCCCGAGCGCCGCCGGCGGGGCGATCGCTTGCGCCGCCGTGCTCGCCTTCCTGGCGCGCACACCGGCGAAGCTGGCCGGAATCGACCGGCTCCGTCACCGGCGGCTCGAGCGCTCGCTCCTCGCCGAGCGGGTCGCCGCGGCCGAGATCGGCCTCCTCGCCGCGGCGCTCGCGTTCGCGGCGGCAGCGGCACGCCCCGGCTGGTGGGTCCCCTTGGCGGTGTCGCTGCCGCTGTTCGGGGTCGAGCTCGCCTACGAACTGCGCAGCCGGGGCCGGCGCCTCCTTCCCGAGCTGTGCGGCGCGATCGGCATGGGCGCGGTGGCGACGGCGATCGCCCTGGCGGGAGGAAGCGCGGAGCGGCTCGCCGGTGCGCTGTGGGTGGTCCTCCTTGCCCGCGCCCTCGCCTCCGTGCCCTACGCCCGTGCGCAGGTCCACCGCCTGAGGCGAAAGCGCGAGGGGGAGGGCCGAACGATCGCGATGGTCATGCAGCCCGTAGCCGTCGCCGCCGGGGCCGGAGCCGCTGCGCTTCACGTCTCGCTCTGGCCGGCCTCGGCCGCGATCGGCGTGCTGGCCGCCTGGGACCTCGCTGCGATGCGCCGCCCCGTCGTGAGCGCCAAGAGGGTGGGGGCGCTGCAGACCGTCGCCGGCCTCGCGGTGGTCGCGGCCACGGTGGTCGCCGCCCGGCTGGGCTGAGCGGCGCGCCCGGCCCGCCCCGAGCGCCACCTGCGCCGGCCAGCCGCAGCCTCCCGGCAGCACCGGCCGCCGTCACGCTGCTCTTGCCCGGCCGATCCGCACCCGCCAGGTGCGCGGGCCGCTTTCGAGGTAGTCCCAGGTGAAATCACCGGCGTGCTCCGCCTCGAACTGGTAGCGGAGCGGCTTCGGGTCGTGGTCGTTCACGAGCACGAACGCCGTTCCAGGCTCGAGCGCTCCGTAGGTGGCGAAGATCTGCTCGTGGCGTTCCGCCGGGGGAAGGTCCCTGACGTCCAGTGTCGGCGACTCGAGGAGCCGGCGCATCTCGGCGAGCAGCTCGGCGAGGCTCACCTCCTCGTCGGCGGCGAGCACCGGCAGCAGCAGCTCGTTCTCCTTGGCCACGTGGATGGCGAAGAGTGTCCCGAACGCCTCTGCTTCGCTGGCCGCTGCCTGCGCGTCGACCGCCTCGGCGAGGAGCTCCGCCGAGGCCGCGAGGAGGAGGTGCTCCTCGATCATCTTCTCGACCGTCGCGGCGAGCTCCTCCCGGGCGGCCGCGGCCCGGTAGATGGTGTGCTCCTCGGCCCTGGCGTGGGGGAGGACGTGATCGTTGACGTATGCCACGAGCTCGACGGCCGCCGGCTCGTGGCCGTCGCCACCGGCGGCACCGCGGCGACTGTCGGCAAGAGAGCTCAATGTCGTGACCCGTTGGGCCACCCCGTCGAGGAGCTCGGCGTGATGAGCGAGCATCGCCTCCAGCACCCGGTCCTCCGTCGCTGTCATGGTGCGCTCCTCTCCGTCGTGCAAGCTCGCACGAACGCATCCACTATATCTAGATAAGCCTAGTAAAATAGATCGCGATCGGCGGAGAGGAGAGCTCCAGCGAGTCGCGCTCGGGATACCCGAGCAGACGTGCCAGCGGCATTGCCGTATGTGCACCCGAGGCTGGAAGTGCGTAGCCTCGGACCTCGGCATGCATCGCCTTGGCCGCCCGCTCCACCCACGGGGTCAACTGCACCGGTTCAAGTTGGGGGAGCCCGGTCTTCCACTACGGCGCCTTCGCCGCGGTCGCCGGCCATATCATCGGGACCTCGATCCCCGAACGCTGGACGGCGCACATCGGCATCCCCGAGTCGGCCTACCGCTGGTTCTCTGCAAGCGCGGTGACGCTCGCGGCCATCCCTGGTCGATAGTTCACGGTCGCCTGCCCATGGCTCGCCAGCCGTTCAGGTCGCGGCGGCGGCCAGGTCCTCGCAGCGGACGACCAGCCGGCAGCCGGCACGGTGGGGAACCTTCGTGACGAGCCGCTCCACCGCCAGCCCGCCGATGCCTTCGGCGAGCCCCTCGGCGAGGCCGAGGTGAAGCTGGCAGACGGTTCCCGGGTCGGACTCCGCGACGTCGGCGAACGGGCAGCGCCCCAGGACGAGCTCAACTCGCCGACCCTTCTCGACCCTGGTCGGCCGGAACCCCCGCCGCGCCATCTCCGCCTCGAGCAGGTCGGCGCCCTGCCCGGTGCCCGCGAGCTCGGCAGCGCGGCGGTGTCCTTCCTGTCGGCCGACCTGGCGGGGCCCCTGCTTTCGGCGGACGGCGCTGGCGAGCAGGCTCGCGAGCCACGAGTACGCCCCGGGCGCGCCCCATCTGTCGGAGACCTCGGGGTGGAGGTGGTAGAGAAGGCGAGGCCGCCCCGGTCGAGTGCGCTCCTCGACCTCCTCGACGACCAGGTCGGCGTCTTTCAAGACGGCCAGGTGCTGGCGGACCGCGTTGTGGTTGAGCTGCACGAACTCGGTGAGCTCCGCGACGCCCACTGGGTGCTGGGCGTCCGCGACGTAGCGGAAGATCCGATGGCGCGTCGGATCGCCGAGCGCCCGGGCCTCCTGCTGCAGCGACTCGTCCACGGCCGGCCTCATTCCTCGACTAATTCTAGTCTATCTAAGACTAAAGAGCGCGGCGCCCCAGCTCGAGGACGGTGCCGACGCGGGACCTGACTGACGCTTCGCCCGTGTCGTCGCGACGCACCTCGAAGGACATCCGGCACCAGGTCGGCCGCACGCCGACGAAGCGCTTGGCGAGGGCGCGGTCAGGCAGTCGCCGTGATCCGTCCGCGCGACACCGAGTGCTCCCCTCGGCGGGGCGATCTCATCCGCGCCAGGTCGGCTCGAGGCGTCGGTCGACATGGTCGCCGAGGAGTCTCTCACGACCGCTCCCGGCTCTCGGTCATCCCGGGGAGAATGGCCCGAACACAGCCAGAGCGTCTCGCACCGACAAGGGGCAGCGGCGCCCTTCTCGAAGCGACCTGGGTCGTGGTGGCTACCACTTGTCGGTCATGCCAGCCAGCCTGCTCCGGCGCAGCTCCGCGCAGGACACGACACCTGCGATCGAAGGTGGTCGGGCGGCTATGCCGGCGCGTTCGGGTCGAACGCGAGGATCTCCCCCGCGGGACGCAGCGCGTCGTCGAGCACGACGATCGCCACGACGACCCGGCCGTCCGGCGTCAGCGCGACCGCCACCGGCCAGCGTCCTGCGGGAAGTCGGAGGCGTGTCACGCCTTTCCTGTGCCGATAGATCCCGCGCACGGTGCCGGTCGCCTGGTCGGCGACCCAGATCGTGCCGACATGCCCGACCGCGAGTCCGCTCGGGCAATGAAGTCCGAGCCGAACCCCGACGCCGTCGACGCCGCCGCCGGGTGGCCAGCCCGCCAAGGTCGTGACCTCGCCGTCAGGGGCTACCCGACGGATCACGTCGTTGACCGAGTCGGCCACGCGACACGTCCCGTCGCTGGCGACCTCGAGGGTGCGAGGTCGACGAAACCGGGCGGTCTCGCCTCGTCCGTCGCCGTGGTCGTAGATCGACCCCGCCAAGGTGGGCACGGTGCCGTCCAGAACGAGGTTGCGAACCCGGTCGTCGACCTGATCGGCGAGGTGGATGGTGCCATGAGGACCGACTGCGACGTCAGTGGGGAAGCGGAACTGGGCGGCAGGCCCTTGGCCGTCCCGAAGCCGTTGGTGCTCGCGGCTAGCAGGCGCAGATTGCCGTCCGGCACGAGGACCAAGACTCTGCGACCGGCCGAGTCGGCGACGAGAAGGGCACCATTCGCCAACAGCGCGATCCCGGCAGGACTCAATGCTCCGGGGATCCGATCGACTACGAGCCGAGCGCGTCCGTCGTCCGGTCTACGCGCCCTTGGGTTGCCGGAAGGCGCCAGATCTTGCCGGACGATCCATCCGAGACGTAGATCGCGCCGTCTGAGTCGACGACGACCCCGGCGGGGCAGCCGGGGAGGGAGCAGACCGAGCCGGTGAGGAGGGGTGCCCCGAGCTCGGGGAGAACGGATCTCATGCGCCGCCCCCCTGACTGTCGGGGCCGTGCCTGCCCCGGGCCTGCCTCCGCAAGTATATCTACTGTGCGATAGACTAATCATACCGAACGGAGGCGGGCAGTGCCCGCGCCGATCTTCGGAGTCGTCGAGTGGGACGACGAGGCGACTAGTTCTCGACGAAGGTGCACTCCCCCGGGCGCGTGCTCACCCTGCGCCGCTTCCGGGCCGCGGACGCCGAGATCGCGCTGGCACATCGTCTGCGAGACTGAGCGAGTGCAGTCGGATCGGCGAATCAGCTCCGTCAATGTCGGCGTCCCGCGGACGGTGGGCGCGAAGTCCGGACTGAGCGGCATCGACAAGCGACCTGTCGCCGGCCCGGTACGGGTCGGCGTGCCCGCCGCCGGTCGGAGCGGCCTGGACGGCGACAGCATCTGCGACACCGCCAGCCACGGGGGCCCCGGACAGGCGGTGTACGCCTTCTCCCGGGAGGAGCTCGACTTCTGGCAAGATCGCCTCGGTCGCGCCCTGCCCAACGGCACCTTCGGCGAGAACCTCACCACCGTCGGGCTCGACGTAACCTCGGCTCGCCTCGGAGAACGGTGGCAGATCGGCGGGAAGCTCGTCCTTGCGGTCACCGGGCCGAGGATCCCTTGCGCGACCTTCGCCGTCTGGATGAAGGAACGGGGATGGCTGAAGGCCTTCACCGGGCGGGCGCGCCCGGGCGCCTATCTCCGTGTGGTCACTCCGGGAGACGCGTGCGCGAACGACGCGATCGAGGTCGTCCACCGACCCGGCCATGACGTGGACGTCGGCCTCTGCTTTCGGGCGTTGACGCGCGAGCACGGTCTGCTGCCTCGACTCCTTGCGGCCGATGAGGAGCTCGAGCCGGAGCTGCGTGAGCGTGCCCTCGCGGGCCGAGGTTTCGACCTCGCCGACGAGCTGGACCTCGAGGCGCCGGCCGCCGCGCCGGAGTGACCGCCGTGAAGGCCGCCCGTCGCTTCTTGCTGCAGAGGGAACCACTGATCTCGCCCGCCCGCCCGCCCGCTGGCGGTGGTCGCTCACCGGCGCGCTCCACGTCCTGGTCAACGCCGAGGGTGCCGGCCCCCTCGGCGCGCTGCGGGTCGTGGAGGGCATCCGCGTCGCGGCGTTCGCCGTCGCCGGCTCCCTCCGTGTGCGGTCAGGGGCTCCCTGAGCCGGCGCTCGTCGCAGGAGGACCTGCACCGAGCAGGTCGTTCGCGCCCGGCGTGCGCGATGGCCCGTGTAGCATTCGTTACATCCCGTGGCGCGTCCTCACCTACCGCCTGCCTGCCGAGCCGTCCCGTCACCGGGTGGCGGTCTGGCGCGAGCTGCGCCGGTCCGGGGCCGTGGCGCTCCAGTCGGCGACGTGGGCGGTTCCCGAGGGGGACCGCTTCGACGGCGGGCTCGACCGGGCGATCGCCCCCTCGTGCGTCGGGCCGGAGGCCAGGCGCTCTGCTTCGAGGTGAGCGCCTCAGAGGAGACGATCGCGGCGCTGGAGTCGCTGCTCGGCGACGACCGCGCGGCCGAGTGGGGAGAGCTCTGCACGGAGTGCGAAAAGGCGGTGGTCGAGCTGCGGCGCGAGATCGAGAGCGAGAGGTTCACGCTCGCCGAGCTGCTCGAGGACCTCGCCGAGCGCGTCTACGACGCGAGGCAGCACTCGTGAGGGCGCTGGCGAGGAGACCGAGCGGTCCGGCGCCCTGGTCGAGCGCACGCCTCCCTGCGAGCGGGGATGCGGCAGGAACGTGAACGTCGACCACCTCGTATCGAGCCTCGGCTACTGGGCGGTGCTGCTGCTCGTCGGGGTCGAGAGCCTCGGCGTGCCGCTCCCCGGGGAGACGGCCCTCATCGCGGCTGGCACCTTCGCCGGGCAGACCCACCATCTCAATCCGTGGGCCATCTTCGCCGTGGCCTCGGCGGCGGCGATCACCGGCGACAACATCGGCTTTCTCATCGGCGACAAGGGCGGCTACCGGCTCGCCCGCCGCTATGGCAAGAAGGTGCGCCTCGACGAGCGCAAGCTCAAGGTCGGCCGCTACGTCTTCGACCGCTACGGCGGGAAGGTGGTGTTCTTCGGCCGGTTCGTCTCGGTGCTTCGGACCTACGCGGCCTTCCTCGCCGGCACCAGCCGCATGCGCTGGCGGCGCTTCCTCCTCGCCAACGCCGCCGGCGGGATCGTCTGGTCGGGGATCTACACGCTCGCCTCCTACGAGGCGGGCACGACGTTCCGCCACGTGTCGGGGAAGATCGACTTGTTCCTCGGGATCGCCGCCGTCGCCGTGATCGTCCTTGTCTTCCTCCTCGTGCGGCACTCGACCACCAAGCTCGCCGACCGGGCCGAGCTCGCCTACCCGGGGCCGCTCGAGTAGCCGAGCAGCGCAACCCGCGGCCCTACGGCGAAGGGCCTTCGCCTTCGCCTTCGCCGGCGGTGGCGACCTCGCCGGCGGATCGCCCGTAGCGCCGGGCGAGCAGGACGAGGGCGCGGCGGTCGGCGTCGGTCCGTGGCCGGCGGCCCAGGCTGCGGGGCCACAGACGGTGCTCGAGGACGGCGTTCGCCTCGGCGCAGCAGACGGTGAGCAGCGCACCGAGGTAGAGCCAGGCGAGCAGGCCGATGACGCCGGCAAGTGTCCCGTACAGCTGCGAGGCGTGCGCAAGCTCGTGCCGGACGTACAAGGCGCCAAGGCTCTGGAGCAGCGTCCAGCCGACCGATCCCGCCGCAGCGCCCGGCGCGAGGGCGCGCCAGCGCAGACGGCGGTTCGTGAGGACCCGGAAGGCGAGGAGGTAGAGCGCGAAGTTGAGCGCCAGCGGGCCGAGAACCCCGAGGAAGGCGACGGGCGCCGCGGGCGCGCCTCCTGTCTGCTGCAGGCTCGCGAGCCCCGTCGAAGCGAGGAACGTGCAGCCGAGGATGACCAGCATCCCGAGCCCCCGGAGCCGCGATCGGAGCAGGCCCGGGCGCTCGGCGAGCGGGACGTCCCAGATCCTGTCCATCGCCCGCTCGGTGGCCCGCGTGACCCCGAGACCGGCCCACAGCGCGACGGCGCAGCCCGCACCGAGCGCGAGACCGCTACCTTTGATCGAGCTCGTCACGTAGCCGGACAGGGCCGGGAACGAGCGCGCGACGGTGGCGACGACGTGTGCCCTGAGGCCCGAGCTCGCGCCGAGCACGAACCCGAGCACGGCCGAGAGCACGAGGATCAGCGGGAACATCGAGAGGAACCCGTAGTGCGCGACGAGCGCGGCGAGGTTGCCGCCTTCGTCGTCGGCCGCCTTGCGCACGACGGCGACGGGGAAGGCGAGCGCCGCATGTCGCTGCTGCAGGGCGTCGCCGCGCAGGAGGAGCTTCCGGAGCCAGGCCATCATGAGATCGTCGTGCACGACCGCCCCGGCGGGCAACCGGCGCCACGCAAGGCCC
>JAKAOD010000141.1 GCA_021823365.1 Actinomycetes bacterium
CTCTGGTGGTACGTGCCTCGCGACTGTCCGGACGACGAATGGCACGGGTTGGTCGAGGCCGCCGTGGCGCTCTTGGACGAGCTCGGTCTGCCGCGCCTGGCAGAAGTCGCCAGCTCCGACGCGACGCGCAAGGTGCTCGCCGCGTGGGCGGATGGACCTAAGAAGGGAGCGGCCGCCTTCCGTGCCGCTCACGCGAAGTCGGGAGTCGAGGCGCCTGACACGGCGCTCCTCGCGTGGGGTTCGGTCATCGGGGTGGACGAAGTGCGTGCCCTCGAAGCCGTCGAGCGTGCGCTGGGCGACGAAATCGCCGCTGGCTACCTTGTTCCTGGCGCTCCGCGCTGGCAGGCCAGGGCTGCGTCGGTCACGGCAGCCGTACTGAGCCGGCCGCTCGACCTTCCGCCTGGGCAGACTCTCGCCGGCATGGTCACCACCGAACGGATCGGGACCTGGATCGACACCACTCGGCACCCGGTGCATCAGGCATGGCGATCAGCCGTGGCGAACCGCCTGCTTCACCCGATCGGACCGCCGTCCAACCCAGGGAATGCGGTCGCGCCGATGCGCTGGCTGCTGGAGCTCGCCGCCGGGCCCGGTGGTACGGAGCTGACGCAGAGCTCCTACCTCGCCCGCGCGACCGTGGTGGCAGCAGTCGAACGCTTCGGCTGGTGGGACTGGGAGACGCCGCCCCGCTCGGAGGCCGATGTTCATCAGCTGTCGACGCTGCGCGACGCGGCCAACCGACTGCGGCTGCTCCGACGACGGGGGCGGCGGCTCCACGCCACGACCCGGGGGGTCGAGCTCCTCGCCTCCCCGAAGCGGTTGTGGCAGGCAATCGCCATCGAGACCGAGGACGGCGAGAACTTCACCCGTTCGGTCACGGAGGTGGTCGGCCTTCGTCTCCTGCAGGGACGGGTCGAGCAACGCGAGCTCGTCGCCGACGTCGCTCCGATCCTCCTTGCGCAGGGCTGGTCGACGGACAGTGGTCCGATCACCGTGGACCACGCATCTTCAGCTGTTCATCGCCCACTTCGCTGGTGGCGACTGTTCAACGCCATCGACGAGGTCGAGGCGACGCGGGAGTACGGCACCGCTCGAGAGCTCACTCCCCACACGATCGCCCTGACTTCTGACGGCGAGCGCACGGTGCTCGCATACCTGCGCTCGCGGGCCGCCGGTCCGCGACATCGGGTGGGCGACGGCTGACCCGGCTGTCGTGGGTTCGTCTCGACGGCCAGCGGGTTCGGCTCGACGGCCAGCAGGCTCGCGCGCGAGCGTCGACCGCACCGAATGGTCCCGCAGAGCTGGGTCGTTGCCCCAGTCGTGCTCTGGTCCACCGGCACGAGCCTGACCAGTCCTCCGACACGTGGTGCGGCTGAGCGGGCGGCTCGCCCGAAATCGCCTCTGACCGCATGCCCAGAGCGACTCACATCGGTGTCATTCGAGGGCCGGGCCCGCCCGCGTTGCCAGCAGTGTTGCGGTAGCGTTCGCTCGCCCGCAAGCGGGAACGGAGTTTCGAACCAGTGGAGGGGCATGTCACATGCGGCCATCTCGGAGGATCCTTGCATCGCTGACGGCCTGCTGCGCCGTCGCGGGAATGTTGGCCGTGACGGCGGCGGAGACCGCCCAGGCGGTACCGGCCCGCCACGCGTCGAAGGGGGGTGGTGTCGTCACCTTCGCCGAGCAACCCGGCGCGACGCCCACCTACATCTTCCCTCTGTACAACGGCGCGAACTCCCAGAACGCCGACATCACGTACCTTCAGCCCCTCATGTGGCTTCCGCTGTACTGGTTCGGCCACCCGACAAGCAGCGCCGCCACCGTCAACTACAAGCTCTCGATGGCCGACCCACCAGTCTTCTCAAGCAGTGGCAAGACGATCACGATGAAGCTCAAGCGCTACGTCTGGTCGACAGGTGCGCCGGTGACCGCTCGCGACATCGTGTTCTGGATGAACCTCGTAATGGCCGAGAAGACAAACTACGCGGGCTACGTCCCCGGGGGTTGGATGACACACGTCGCCGGCTACTCGGCGCCCTCCGCGGACACCTTCGTCCTCAAGATGACCAAGGCGTACAACCAGACGTACCTGCTCTACAACGGCTTGGCGACGATCACGCCCATCCCCCAGCACGCATGGGACAAGACGTCGACAACCGGTGCGATCGGCACGTATGACACGACGAGCGCCGGAGCGAAGTCCGTCTACAAGTTCCTGAACGCGCGCTCCGAGTCGCTCTCGACTTGGGCTACGACACGGCTCTGGCAGGTGGTAGACGGGCCCTGGCACCTGAAGCCGAACACAGGTTTCCAAATCACGGGACAGGTCATCATGATCCCGAACAAGCGGTACTCCGGGCCCAACAAGCCGAAGATCAGCGAGTTCGAGGAGCTTCCCTTCACGAGCGCTGCCGCGGAGTACAACGCGCTGCGGTCCGGCACCGTCGACTATGGCTACGTGCCTACCACAGACCTCGCGACGCTCGGGTCGCTGAAGGCGAGCGGATTCAAGATCGAGCCCTGGTACGAGTGGGGTCTCACCTTCCTGATCATCCAGTTCACGAATCCGAAGTACCAGGCGCTCGTGAGTCAGCTCTACATTCGCCAGGCGATGCAGATGCTGATCGACCAGCCCGAGTACATCAAGAAGCTCCTTGACGGCTACGCCACCCCCACCTACGGGCCGGTTCCGACGTTCCCGAAGTCGAGCTTTCTGGCAAAGGCGGAGAGCAAGAACCCTTATCCCTACAGCCCGACGAAGGCGAAGCAGCTGCTTTCTTCCCACGGCTGGACCATCCACTCCGGCGGCACCGACGTGTGCAGTAAGCCTGGGACGGGCGCTGGCAAGTGCGGCAAGGGAATATCGAGCAATACCAAGCTGGCGGTGTCGCTCATGTACCCGAGCGGTTTCCCGAACATCGCCAACGAGATCCAGGTGATGCGTTCGGCCTTCAACAACGTGGGCATCCACTTGACACTGTCGGAGGCTCCGGAGAACACCGTGCTCTCCGACTCGTTCAGCTGCATCGGAAAGTCCTCGGCCGAGTGTCCCGGTAGCACCCCAGAGCTGGCGATCATCTCCTCGCCCCTCTACACCTACGTTCCGATCTACTACCCGGATGGCACAAGCCTCTTCGGATGTGGTGGGGCAACCAACGCGGGCAACTACTGCGACAAGACCGCGAACCAAGAGATCACAGAGATCGAGTCAGAGGGGAACGCGGCCTCACTCAAGACGCTGTACAAGTACCAGGAGTACGTGGCGAAGCAGCTACCGCTCCTGTGGTTCCCCAACGCCGCCTACCAGATCTCAGCGATCTCCAACAAGCTGAAGGGGATCCCCGCACAGGACTCGACGGCCCACATCTACCCCTCGACATGGACGTTGAAGTCGTAACCAACTGTCGTTGCTTTCCGACTGAACGCCACCGGCGTCACGCGGAACCGCGGGGCGTCGGTGGGGCTTCTTCCGAGTTGGACATCGCGCGGTGACGGGGTACCTGGTCCGGCGGATCACCCAAGCGATCGTGGTCCTGATCATCGTGACCATGATCGTCTTCGGAATCCTCCACTTCCTGCCCGGAAGCCCCGCTCGGGCCCTGCTCGGCGCGAAGGCGACGCCGGGCGCGATCCGAGCCTTCAACATCGCCAACGGCTACAACCGAGCGCTGCCGATGCAGTATCTCTTGTACCTTGACCGCCTGATCCACGGGAACCTCGGATTCTCATATCACTTCGACCAGTCAGTCGGCTCGCTGCTCGCGCTGGACCTCCCCAAGACCGCCCTCATGGTCGGAGTGGCCTATGCCCTCGCCATCCTGATCGCCATCCCGGTAGGCGTAAGCCAGGCGCTGCGGCGCAACAAGCCGCTGGACCATGCGTTCACGGTGCTCTCGTTCGTCGGCTACTCGATGCCGATCTTCTGGTTGGGAATGCTCCTGATCGTGCTGTTCGCGGTGCAGTACCACCTGTTTCCGGCAGAGGCGCCACAAGGCGCGAGCGTGGGCTCGGTTGTCCATGACCCAAGGGCGCTCGTCCTGCCGGTAGCCACCCTCACGATCGTCACGGTGGCGCAGTTCAGCCGCTTCATGCGCTCCTCGACGATCGACAAGCTGCTGCAGGACTACATCCGAACCGCCAAGGCGAAGGGTGTTTCGCAACGTCAGCTCGTAACTCGTCACCTGCTGCGAAACAGCTTGCTGCCCATCATCACGTTGATCGGCCTCAGCCTTCCCGCAGTCCTGTCCGGAGCCGTCATCATCGAGGCGCTCTTCAACTATCCGGGCATGGGCTGGCTCTTCTGGACGGCGGCAGGATCACATGACTTCCCGGTCCTCATGGGTTTCACGGTGGTCGTGGCAGCAGCCACGGTGGTTGGCAATTTGCTCGCCGACATCGCGTACGCCTTCTTGGACCCGCGCATCAGGTACGCATCCGAGTGAGCTCGTTTCCCCTTCTCGACTCCGACTCTGCGATGAGACCCGCGCTTCCCGTGCAGCTGCCCGGCGATCCCGAGGGTTCGGGCATCACGCCGGCTCTGAGCGCGCGGCGTCTTGCCGCGCGCGAGCTCTTGCACAACCCGCTCGCGATGGTCGGCGTCGCGATCATCGTCCTGATGGTCTTGTTCAGCTTCTGCGGCCCGCTCGTTTACCACACGAATCAGATCGCCACGAACGTCATGCAGATCAATCTTCCCCCCGGCAAGGGTCACCCCCTCGGGACCGACCAGGTCGGTTACGATGTCCTCGGGCGGCTGATGGTCGCTGGGCAGTCCTCACTCGAAGTCGGCCTTGCCGCCGCTGCCATCGCGGTGATGGTCGGCACGATGTGGGGAGCTGTCTCGGCTTTCGTTGGCGGGTGGGTGGACTCGATCTTGATGCGCATCGTCGACGCGCTCGTTGCTATTCCGACCGTTCTCTTCGTACTGCTTCTCGCGGCCATCGTCACCCCGAGCGTGCTGACGATCATCTTCGTGCTGGGTTTCGTCTCCTGGCTCATCACGGCCCGGCTGGTGCGAGGCGAAGTGCTGGTGCTGCGGACGCTCGACTACGTCAGTGCATCGAAGATGACCGGAGAGGGCTCCCTGCGCATCGTGTTGCGCCACATCGTCCGCAACGTGGTGGGAATCGTTGCCGTCCAGGCTACGTTCGAGGTCGCGAACGCGATCCTCTTGCTCGCCGCGCTGAGCTTTCTCGGTCTGGGACCGCCACCCCCAGCAGTGAACTGGGGCGGGATGCTCACCACAGGGCTGAACTACATCTTTGACGGCTATTGGTGGCAGATCTACCCGGCTGGAATCTGCATCGTGCTGACTGTCGTTGCCTTCAACCTGCTTGGCGACGCGACGCGCGACGCGCTGGACGTGCGCTTGCGGAGCAGGTGACGGCTTGGTCGTCCGAGAAGGTGATCGAGGAAGGTCCGCATCTCGGTCGGCGCCGGTTCTTGGGTGCCAATAGCGCCGACTGGCCCGAGCCCGGGTACCGGGTCCGCCCGTTCGCTCCCGGACCACGTGTCGTCAGTCGGCCTAGCGTTGCCGGTGCCGTAGCGACCACCGCTGCACCACAGCGGTCGACCCGGGAGACCCCATGTCCGAAGAAACCATTCCTGTCCCGTTGGAGACGGAGCTCGACGCCTTCTTTGCCCAGTACACCGCCTCGGACCAGGCCCGGGGCCTCGTCTACGGGCTCACCGCGGCCGAAGGGCTCGTTCACTGGCGAGGGTTCGGAGTGGCCAACGACGACGGCCTCGCCCCCGATGCCGACACGCTCTTCCCGATCGCTTCGATGTCCAAGAGCTTCGTCGCCTGCGCCGGCCTGATCGCTCGGGACGCCGGCCACCTCTCGCTCGACGACCCGATCACCGCCTACGTGCCCGAATTCGCGATGGCCGGTGAGAACGTGCTGGCCGAAGACCCTCCGACGGTGGAAATGCTGTTCAGCATGTGCGGCGGGCTGACGGAGGACAACTCGTGGGTCGATCCTTTCATCGACCTCCCGACCGAGACGCTGCTCGCTCAGCTCGAGCGGGGCGTTCGGTTCAGTCACTACCCCGGTGCCGAGTACGAGTACTCCAACCTCGGGTTCGCTCTCGCCGGCCTGGCGGTCAGCAGGGCAGTCGGCCAGCCTTTGGGGGCCTACATCCGTGAGGTGCTCTTCGAGCCGCTCGGCCTGACGTCGACCTATTTCGACAACGCCTCGCCGGTTGGGACTGCGCGGGCCACCGGGTACTCGCTCGACGCGGACGCCAATTGGGTGCCGTTCGCACCGCAAGCTTCGGACGCCTTCGCGGCCGCTGGAGGCATCGTCAGCACGGTGCGGGATCTGGCCCGGTGGATCACCTGGCTCGGCTCGGCCTTCCGGCCCGCCGAGGGCCCGGACGTCAATGCCGTCTTGAGCCGGACCTCCCGCCGGGAGCTTCAGCGGACGCACATCGTCGGTCCACCGGCTCTCGCTGTCGATGCCGCAGGTGCGATCCACGTCGTCAACAGTGGCTATGCCCTGGGGATCAGGGTCGCCAGCGACCTTCACCGAGGGACGCTCCTCTCGCATGCCGGAGGTCTGCCAGGGTTCAAGCTGTTCATGACCTGGCACCCCGTTTCGGGTCGGGGTGCCGTCGTGCTCACCAACAGCCACCGCGGCGACCCCGCCTCCATGTGCAGCGACGCGCTCGGGCGCGTGCTGGCTCGAGACGAAGCTCCCGCGTCCTCAGTGGCACTTTGGCCCGAGACCGTCGCCCTGCAGGGGCGGGTGGACGGGCTGATCCGGCACTGGGACGACGCCGTGGCTTCGGAGGTGCTGGCACCCAACGTGAACTTCGATCGTCCCTTGATCGAGCGCCGGGCGGAGATCGAGCGACTGTCAGCCGACGTGGGGCCGCTCCTTGCCCCCGGTCCCCGGCCCGAGTTCGTCTCCGCCATCACCCCGGCCGATGTCACCTGGGCCATTCCAGGCGAGCGGGGCGAGCTCCTGTGCATGATCCACCTGACCCCTGTTCAGCCGGTGCAGGTCCAGGAGCTCGTGATCAAAGCGTTCTCGGCTGGCCGACCCCGCGTCGCGATCCCGACGGACATCTCGCCGCGGCGCGCTTCACTGGGGACCGCCTACGTCACCCCGATCACCAACGTGCGCCTCGAGCGGCGAGAGAGCTCGTGAGCTCGCAAGCCGCGGCTGACCGCGAGCGCGAGCGCGTTCAGCCTGATGGCAGCGACAGCTCACGTGGCTACCGCATCCCTGCCCGGGTCACCGTGATCGGGGCCGGCATCGTTGGCCTGTCGTGCGCGTGGTCGCTGCAGGAGCACGGTATCGAGGTGCGCGTGGTGGACCGGGCGCGTCCGGGAGCAGGCGCCTCGTGGCAGAACGCGGGATACGTCTCCCCTGCCATCTGCGCGCCGCTGCCCGAGCCGAGCATCCTCCGCTACGGGGTGCGCGCCGTCTTGAGCCCGCGATCACCCGTCGGCCTGGTGCACGCCACCGATCCTCGGCTGGTCCGCTTCCTGGCCGCCATGGTCCACAG
>JAKAOD010000142.1 GCA_021823365.1 Actinomycetes bacterium
TCACGAACTACCACGTGTGGGAAACGCTCGTCGCGTGGGACGCCCCGGCGCACTACGGCGTGGCGTGCAAGAGGATCGACGCCAGGGACCCTGCGACGAGAAGCGAGTTCAACTCCAAGCGCACCATGCCCGCCGCCCTCGCCGACACGGTGGCGTCGGTGGACTGCGGTCTCCTCCTTCTCTCCTACAACGACGAGTCATGGGTGGCCGTCGACGAGCTCGAGCGGATGTGCTCTCATCACCGCGAGGTCGTGACGCTCTCCTTCGACTCCGCGCGCTACGTCGGCGCGCGCATCGGCATCCACGATCCCCGCGGCGTGAAGGTCGGAACCGTCTCCCACCTCTACAACCGGGAGTACCTGGTGATCGCCGGGGAGGTGACGGTGGTGCGGGGCGCCGTCGCCGCGGCGAGGAAGGTCCACCCCGCGCTTGGGTCCTCGGCACCGCTTCGGGCGCGCGCGTCGCAACGTCGTCGCTAGGCCGCCCCGGGTCCGAGCACCTCCGCGCAGATAACGTGCAGGGCGTGGACCGACTCGGAATCACCGTGCCCTTTCCGGGCGTCCCGCTCGCAGAGCACCGCAGCTGGTTCGCCGCCTCGGTAGCGGCCGGGTACACCGACGCGTGGTCCGCCGAGGTGGCGGGCACCGACGGCTTCACGCCGCTCGCCCTCGCTGCGGCCTGGGAGCCGGGTCTGCGCCTGGGCGTTGCGATCGTCCCGGCGTTCACCCGGGGCCCGGCCCTCCTCGCCCAGAGCGTCGCCGCGATGGCGGAGGCGGCGCCGGGCCGGTTCGCCTTCGGCCTCGGGACCTCCTCCGAGGTGATCGTCGAGAAATGGAACGGCATCCCCTTCGACCGCCCCTACGAGCGGGTGCGGGACACGCTCGCGTTCCTACGGCTCGCGCTGGCCGGGGAGAGGGTCACGTGCGACTTCGAGACGTTCTCGGTCCAAGAGTTCTGCCTCTCCCGCCCCCTCCCGGCTCCACCGCCGCTCTACCTCGCGGCGCTCCGTCCCGGCATGCTCCGGCTCGCCGGCAGCGAAGCGGACGGGGTGATCCTGAACTGGCTGTCCGCAGACGACGTCGCGACGTCGCTCGCGGCGGTGCGCGCCGGCGCCCGCGCGCGGTCCGCGGACGGCGCCTTCGAGGTCGTGACGCGGATCTTCGTGGTGCCGGAGCCGGATGCCGCCGTCGCACGATCGCTCGCCCGTCGGATGATCGCCGGCTACCTCACGGTCCCGGCGTACGCCGCGTTCCACCGCTGGCTCGGGCGCGCCCCGATGCTCCAGGGCATGTGGGACGCCTGGGAGGCCGGGGACCGCAAGGCCGCGCTCGCGGCGATCCCCGACGAGGTCGTCGACGCGCTCGTGGTCCACGGCGATCCCCAGGAGTGCCGCGCCCACGTCGCGCGCTACGTGGAGCGGGGGGTCACGCTGCCGGTGCTGATGGTGGTGACGGCCGAGCGCGACCTGCGCGACGCGGTTGTCGCGCTCGGCGCATGACCATGGACTTCCGCTCCGTCCCGGTCGCCGAGCTCGCCCGCCGCGTCCGCGACAGGCAGGTCTCAGCCCGCGAGGTCGTGACGGCGTCGCTCGAGCGCATCGACGCGCTCAATCCCGGCATCCTCGCGTTCGTAGCCGTGGACGCGCAGCGGGCGCTCGAGCAGGCAGGAGCGGTGGACCAGATCGTCGCGGCCGGGGGGGATCCCGGGCCCCTCGCGGGCGTGCCGATCGGGGTGAAGGACAGCGAAGACGCCGCCGGCTACCCGACGACCTTCGGGTCGGAGCTGCTCGCCGACGCTCCGGCGGCCGTCCACGACTCGGTCCTCGTCGCCCGCCTTCGAGCGGCGGGCGCGGTCGTGGTCGGCAAGACCAACCTCCCTGAATTCGCGTGGACCGCGCACACCTCGAACTCGCTCTTCGGCACCACGCGCAACCCCTGGGCGCGCGACCACAGTGCGGGAGGCTCCTCGGGGGGATCGGCTGCCGCGGTCGCCGCGGGAATGGTCCCGCTCGCCACCGGCAGCGACGGAGGCGGCTCGATCCGGATCCCCTCTTCGTGCTGCGCGTTGTCGGGGTTCAAGCCGTCCCACGACCGGGTCCCCGCGGGGGGTCAGCGTGGGGCCGGTTGGCTGGGGCTCTCGTCGAAAGGGGTGCTCGGCCGCACGGTCGAAGACGCGGTCGTCGCCCTGGATGCCGTCGTCGGCCCCGAGCCCACTGACCTGCAGTCCCTGCCCCTCCCCGAGGCCAGTTGGCGCGACGCGATCGTCGAGCCCCGAGTGCCGGTGCGCGTCGCCTGGTCGCCCGCGCTGGGCTACACCGAGGTGGACCGCTCGGTCATGGCGGTCGCCGAGCGGGTGCTCGGCACGCTCGACGCGCTCGGTGCCGACGTGGTGGAGGTGGGCACGGTCTTCGACGAGGACCCCCTGGACGACTGGCTCACCATCGTGAGCCCGTGCCTGTTGCGGACACTGGAGCCCTACGAAGCGCGCTGGGCGTCGGTGACACCGGTGCTCGTGTCCACGGCCGAGCGCGCGCGCACGATTTCGGCCTCGAGGCTCGTGCGCGCGCTCGATCGCTGCCATGAGATGAATTTCCGCCTGGTCGAGCTCTTCAGGGACGTCCGGCTGCTCGTGACCCCGACGACGGCGGGCGCGCCGCCACCCAACTCCCTCGGCGGGAAGGGCGTCGTGAACGGCGTCGTGGACCCGAACTGGGTACGGCTCACCTACCCGTTCAACATGACGCGCTCCCCCGTCGCCACGGTGTGCGCGGGGTTGACCGATGAGGGCCTCCCGGTCGGCGTGCAGCTGATCGGCCCCCAGCACGCGGACCTCGTGGTGCTGCGGTCCGCCGCGGCGCTCGAGCAGGCGTTCGGCTTCCGGGCGACCGCTCCGGTCTAGCTCGTCCCGGGACGCACCGAGAGCGAGCCGCGGTGCCCGAGATGCCGCAGATGCAGGCGTTGGCCGAGCGGCTCGGCGCCGCGCTCGGGGGATCGGTGCTCGAGCGGGCCGACCTTCTCGGGTTCGCGAGCCTGAAGACGGCCGAGCCCGCGCCGGATGTGCTCGTCGGCCGGCGGATCGAGCGGGTGGGCAGGCGCGGGAAGTACGCGCTCATGTGTTTCGAGGGCGGGTACCGCATCGCGCTGCATCTCTCCCAGGCAGGACGGGTCGATCTCGAGGCCCCGCCCAAGGTGACGCGCCCGCGCGGGGCGCTCGCACGCCTGACGTTCTCGGATCCCCCGGCTGCGATCCTGGTCCGCGAGCACGGCACGCAGCGCAAGGCAGGATGGTGGGTGCTCGGTCC
Source organism: Actinomycetes bacterium (assembly GCA_021823365.1). Next base: position 3,302 of record JAKAOD010000142.1, read on the forward strand.
GGGCGACGACGGCCCGCTCGCGACCCTCGGGCCGGAAGCGGACAGCGAGGAATTCGCCGAGCTGCTCCGCCACGACCAGAGCCCGCGCCGGCTGTACACGTGGCTGCGCGACCAGCACGTGGTCGCGGGGATCGGGCGGGGGTGCACCGACGACGCGCTCCACCGGGCGCAGCTCTCTCCGTTCGCCGCGGTGGGCTCCCTCGACGCCGATGCCAGGGAGCGGCTGCTCGCAGCGATCGGAGACGTGCTCGCCGAGGGGCTCGAGACCGAACGACAGCGCACGGGCGGGCTGTCCGAGGGGCGGCTCGGTGCGCACTTCCGCGTCCACGGGCGAGCGGGTGATCCCTGCCCGCGCTGCGGCGCGACGATCCGCCGCGTCTCGTTCGAGTCCTACGAGGTCGCCTACTGCACGTGCCAGACGGGTGGGACCGTGCTCGCCGACCGGAGGCTCTCGCGCCTGTTGCGCTGACGGGCCCGGGGGTGCCGAACAGCCGTCGCGGACCGCTCAGCCCTCCCGCACGGGCCCGGACGAGCCGATCGTCACCGTGGCGGGCCGAGCGACGGGCCGCCCGAGCGACAGCCTCGCCCAGCGCCCCCGGTCCGCCCGGAACCTCGCAAACACCACCGAGTACGTCACGGCCGCGATCCCCAGCACCACCATCGCGTCGGTCAGCGCGTGGAAGCGGCCGAGCGCGTGGACGATGCCCAGGACCGACGACGCCCCCACCAGCGTCTCGGCGATGGTGAGCCACACGAGCGCGCGCCGGAGCGAGCCCGTGGCGACCGGCGCCAGCGCCACGAGACCCCAGGTGAGGTACCACGCCCACAGGACGGGGCCCAAGAGCGCGAGCAGGAGGAGGGTGAGGCCGAGCGCGCGCAGCTCGCCGAGGCGCGGCGACTGCCAGAGCAGCCAGGTCCCGACGACGACCGCGACGACGAGCCCCGTGGCGGACGTGACCGTCCGCAGCGTGGACAGGTGGACCGGGATGCCGACCAGGTGCAGCATCCCCGCCAGCACGTGCGCGGCGGCGTCCACCGGGGTCACGCCGGTGGAGACCTTGTCCTCCGCCGTGATGGTGAGCACCCAGCCCCAGCCGACGCCTGACACTGCCGAGAGCCCAGCCAGCACGGCGGCACCGATGGCACCGGCGCCGAGCGTCCGGACGACGCGTTCGCGGACGCGTGCACGGCTCCCCGCCCAGTTCCACCCGATCAGCACGATGCCCAGCGCCGCAGGCGCCTTGACCCCGGTGGCGAGGGCGCACAGGACGATCCCGGAGACGGGGCCGTAGCGTTTCCACGCCGCCAGACCGGCGACGAGGAGCCCGACCATGAGCCCGTCGTTGTGCGCGCCGCCGATGAGCGTCGAGAGCACGATCGGGCTGCCCGCGCCGAGCACCACGGCTGCGGCAGGGTCGCGGCCCACGCTGCGCGCGAGGGTCGGCAGCCCGGCGGCGATGAGCGCGACGCCGACGACCGAGAGCAACCGCAGCAAGACGATGTCGGGGAGCACCTGGTGGCCCGAGAGCTGCGCGACGAGCCCGTCGAGCGAGAGGAACGTCGGGCCGTACGGCGAGGGGGTGTGGGCCCACAAAGGGTCGGCGAGGAGGTTGAAGCGGGTCGCGCCGAGCACTGCGGGGCCGTAGAGGTAGGGGTTGATGTGGAACGAGACCATCGCCCCCTGACCGGCATAGCTGTAGACGTCCCTGCTGAACAGCGGTGGGGCCAGCGCGAAGGGAACGGCCCACATGACGAGCACACGCACGACGGACCGCACCGGGACGCCGGGATTGCGCCAGAGTGCCCGCAGCAGGCGCCACCAGAGCGCGCTCAGCGCCGCCAATCCCCCGTACACGCCGAGGATGCTCAGCGCGGGAGCCCGCGTGGAGCCCGTCCCGAGGAACCCGAGCGGGCCACCGGGCGTCCCGAAGAACCATGCGCCGGGCAGGTGAGAGACGAAGCTCGGGCCGCCCGCGACCGCGCCCGCGACGACGGCCGCGCCCGCGAGCGCGCCGGCGACGCCCAAGCGACGCAGGGACGGCATCTCGACGTCTTGACGGCTGAGCTCGGCCGCGACGCGATGCTTCAATGCTACAAGCATGGCAGCCCATTTTTGCCGAATGCAGCGGCTCCGTGCCAGCAACGACCTCGCCCCGTGCCCGCCCGACGAAGGCCGCGGGTCGGGGCCGGAAGAGCCTTCCCGACCCTCGTCGGGCACCGCGGATCTCCCCGACCGCCGGCCGATCGTGCGGGCTTGGCCGCGCCCGGCGGCGACCGATCCCGGAGGGCTCATCGCACGTGCGCGTCGGCCCAACAGAGAGATGCCGCCGGCGCGACGGATCGACAGCGCGCCGGCGACCCGCTCGAGCGCGCTCCACGCGAGAATGTCAGCGTGGACAAGATCGGGATCGTGGACACGATGTTCGCCCGCTTCGACATGGGCGCGGAGGCCGTCGGCGAGCTTCGGGAGTGCCCCGGGTACGGCGAGCGGTTCGAGATCGTGCGCCGGACGGTACCCGGGTTCAAGGACCTCGCGGTCGCGGCGAAGCAGTTGATCGAGATCGAGGGCTGTCGGATCGTGGTGGCCCTCGGGATGCCCGGCAAGGCGCCGATCGACAAGGCGTGCGCCCACGAGGCGTCGACGGGGATCATGCTGGCGCAGCTCATGACGAGCACCCCGATCCTGGAGGTCTTCGTCCACGAGGACGAAGAGGAGGACCCCGCCGATCTGGTCGCGGTGTTCGAGGAGCGGTCGCGCAAGCACGCGAGGAACGCCTACTGGATGCTCTACGAGCCCGAGCAGCTCTCGCGCCGCGCGGGGCAGGGCGTGCGTCAGGGGTACGCGGACGCGGGGCCCATCGCGAGCCAGGCGTAGAGGGCCGATCCTGCGCGTCGCCGGCCGTCAGAGGTCGACCACGTGGTGCGCGAAGGTCACGGCCCACGCCACCGCGACGAGCGCCGCCGGCAGCCACAGGCGATGGCGAGAGCCGACGAGGACGACGGCGGACAGGAGGTAGACGTCTTCGAAACCCCGGAATGTGGCATGCCCGTACCACACGCCCCGCGAGAGCGAGAGCGCGACGAGCGACGCAAGGACCCACGCCGCCTTCTCCCACGCCGGCACCCTGGAGCGCGGCAACGACCATGCCGCGAAGAGGGTCACGATCGCGAGCACGAAGAATTCGGCGAGCCACAGGAGCGACGAGGCAGAGGAGATGTTGGTGAGGTAGTGAACGGCTGCACCGACCATGTTCACGGCCGGTACGCCGAGGTTGTCCCCCGTGTCGGCGCGCATGGGCAGGGCACCGGTCATCGCGAGCCCGGTGACCTGCCACCCGGCGAAGGCAAGCCCTGGCATCACCCAAGCGAGGTCCTGGCGCCCGGGGCGGCGGGTGCGGCGGAGGATCTGGACCAGCGCGACCACGCCGACGGCGATGACGACGTCGAGGGTCGTCTCCAGCGTGAGCACCGCGCACGAAAGAACGAGGCCTGCGAGCACCGGGCGCGCCCTGCGGAGCGCGACCAGTCCACCGACGAGGAAGCAGCTGGCGAGGACCTCGGGCAGGTCCCGCCCGATGCTGAAGAGGAAGCCCCAGTACCCCGCGACGAGGAGCCCCCAGGCGGCGTGGCGGCCCGCGTCGCTGGCGATCAGCGCGCCGAGCCAGGCGAGCGCCACGAGCGCGGCGAGGTTGACCGCCACCAAGGCCTCGGGCACCGCCTGGTGCTGTCCCCCCGACGCGAGCCAGGCGAGCGCCGACATGCCAATGCGCTGCAACCGGAACCCCGCGTCGATCGTGATGCCGAACGCCGTCTTGGCGAGGTCCACGGGATCCAGCGCGAGCCGGTAGTAGAACTGCCCGTCGTAGCCCGAGCCCGGGAAGACGTAGAGCCCCTTCGGCGCGCTGGCCGGGTTCACGAAGTCACGCCCTGCCATCACGAACCGGCTGATGTCGCCCTTCGCCGCGACGAAAAGCCGCACGAGGACGAAGAGCGTCCCGGCGACGGCAGCGACGGAAGCGGTCACGAGAGGCCGGTCGGCCCGGGCCGCCAGGCCGCCGGCAGGGCGAACATGGGGGCTCGAGAGCGCAGGGGCCGGTTGGCGGGAGAGCACCACGAGTGCCGGGCAGCCTACCAAGCACGGTGCGACGTTCCGGTTTGCCTTCCGACTTCGGGACGGCACGGCACGGGGCGGCTCGGCACGGGA
>JAKAOD010000143.1 GCA_021823365.1 Actinomycetes bacterium
CGCCGCGCGAGCATCCCCGCGCTCGAGTCGGCTCCCACCACGCGGTAGCCGCGGCGCTGCGCGATGTCGCCGAGCGCACCCGTCCCGCAGGCGAGGTCGAGCACCAGCGACCCCGGAGCGAGCGCGAGCGCACGGACCGTGCGATGTCGCCAGTGCTGGTCCATGCCGAGGGAGATGATCCGGTTGACGCGGTCGTAACGCGGCGCGATCGCGTCGAACATCGCCCGGACGAGGACGGTCTTCTCCCTCCCTGAAGGGAGCTTCGCCGTGGTCACGCCCGGTAGTAGCGGACGACCACCTGCGCGGCGCAGCACGGTTTCGCTGCGCCACGGACCTCGACCGTGACATCGAGGACGGCCTGGACGCCGCCGTCGACCGGTTCGGCGGACGCGACGCTCGCTCCGACCCGGACCTCCGAGCCGACCGGCACGGGGGCCGGGAACCTCACCTTGTTGCACCCGTAGTTCACCGCGAGCCCGACGTTCTGGACGTGCACGACCTGCGCGAGGAGGAAGGGCACGAGCGAGAGCGTCAGGTAGCCGTGGGCGATCGTCGTTCCGAAGGGCCCCTTCGCCGCGCGCGCGGGGTCGACGTGGATCCACTGGTGGTCCCCCGTCGCGTCGGCGAAGCGGTCGACTCGCTCCTGGTCGACCGTCAGCCAGTCGCTGTAGCCCAGGTGGTGGCCGACAAGGGTCTGGACCTGGTCGACGCCGTCGATGGTCGTGGTCAATGGTGCTCCTTGCCCGCCGCCGCTCGCCCGGCCGCGGCCTACTTGAACCAGATGCGCTCGTAGTGCCGGCTGTCCGGATGGAGCAGCAGCGCGACGAGGACGCCCGCGAACAGCAGGTTCAGGATCCCGCCGAACCCGCCGCCGGCGATCATGAGGCCCAGGACGACGAGCAGGTAGGCGCCCGCGAGCGCGACTGCCGCCCAGTACGCGAGGCGCTTCTCGTTGGCGATGCCGAACGCAGCGGCTGCGAGCAGGACGAAGAGGAAGAGGAAGGGCGACTCGCCCAACGCGATGGTGAAGACGAGCGCCAGCGCTGCGTTCAGGTAGGAGAAGACGACGGCACCCTGGAGCGTCTGGGGCTGGCTCTGGTCGATCCATCGGGGTGGCACTCGACCATTCTGCCAGTCCCCGTCCTCCGGCGGTACATCGGTACGCTGAGCTCCGTGACGACCACCGCCCGACGCCGTTCTCGCCGCAGGTCCCCGTTCAACGCCCACGGCGAGCGGCATCACCGGAACGTGAAGTCCGGTGGCGCCAGGGCGGCCATCTTCGGGATCAGCGACGGGCTGGTGACCAACGTGTCGCTCATCCTCGGCGTGGCGGGCGCGCACCCCGGCGGAGGGATCGTCCGGCTGTCCGGGCTCGCGGGTCTGGTCGCGGGCGCCTTCTCGATGGCGGCAGGGGAGCTCGTGTCCATGCAAGCCCAGCGGGAGCTCTTCGAGCGTGAGCTCGCCGTGGAACGCGACGCGCTCGCGCGCAGCCCGGCCGCCGAGCAAGGGGAGCTCGTCGCGATCTACGAGCGCCGGGGCCTCACGCCCCCCTTCGCCCGGGAGCTCGCCGAGCTCATGATGCGCGACCCGAAGACCGCGCTGGAGACGCATGCCCGCGAGGAGCTCGGCATCGACCCGACATCGCTCGGCTCGCCGGTCGTCGCAGCCGTGAGCTCGTTCGCGACGTTCGCGCTGGGCGCGCTCCTGCCGCTGATCCCCTGGCTCCTCGCGCACGGCAACGGTGCGCTCTTCGCCTCCGTGGCGATCGGCGCCGCAGCGGCGATCGGGGTCGGGGTGATGCTCGGGGTCCTCACGGGGAGGTCGGTGGTGAAGAGCGCGGCTCGCCAGCTCGCCGTCGCAGCCGTGGCGGCCGCGGTGACCTACGGCATCGGCCGCGCAGTCGGCGCGTCGGGCTGAGCACCCGCGGGCACCGTCCCTTCGAACTCCACCTCCCGGTGGTCCTCGGTGAAGCCGAGCGAGCGGTAGAGGACCAGGGCCGGCGTGTTGGTGGCCTCGACGTAGAGCATCGCGGTGGGCACCGCGCGGGTGGCGAGATGGCCGAGCCCCGCGCGGGCGAGCCCGCGCCCGAGCCCCCTGCCCTGGAAGTCCGGGTCGACGCCGATCACGTAGATCTCTCCGAGCACGGGGCTGCGGTGCACCTTGGTCCAGCAGAAGCCCGCGAGGCGGTCGCCCTCATCGTGCAGCAGGAACCCCGTCGGGTCGAACCAGGGCTCCTGCTCGCGGCGCCGGAGGTCTGCGAGCGTCCAGGACCCCTGTTCGGGGTGGCCGGCGAACGCGCGCGCGTTCACCGCCAACCATGCGTCATCGTCGCGGCCGGGACGGAACGGCCGGACCTGGAGCGGCGGCGAGGTCGCGTCGTAGACGGCCTCGGGGAGGAGGGCCGCGCGCAGCTGGAGCAGCTCGCGGCTGGGCCGGAGCCCGCGGGAGACGAAGAGCGCCGCCAGCCTGCCGGCATCCGTCCGGAGCCACGCGTCGACGGTCCCGCCGCCGCGCGCCGCGACCTCGGCGAGCGCGGCGTCGAGCAGCGCGGCGCGCACGCCGCCCTGATCGTCGCGCCGGTCGGGGCGGACCGCGCTCTCGATCACCCAGGCACCGGCAAGCTTTCTCAGGGTGGAGACGCCTGTGAGATCGCCCGAGGTGCCGGCACGAGCAAGGAGCACGAGCGCGCCGGGAGGCGGGTCCTCGCCGACGACGAACCGGGCGTCGTCGCTCAGCTCGAGGAACCCGTCGGCCTGCTGAGCCTCGTCGAGAAGGGCCTGTACCTCGGCGCGCCCGCTCGGGTCGAGCGAGCGGACCGCGTCGACGCGGACCAGGGGACCCGGGGCGACCACGGAGGCAGGCTACCGGCGGCGCCGCGTCGGGCCGTGCGTCGCTACGCTCCGCAGGCGATGGCGGCGGCGCGCACGGTGAGAGCTCGAGCGGCAATCGTGACGGCTCGTCTCGCCGCCGAGTACCCCGGCACCGCGAAAGAGCTCTGCGCGCTGCGCCACGAGAACGCGTTCCAGTTGCTCGTCGCGACCATCCTCTCGGCCCAGACGACCGATGTCAGGGTCAATCTGGTGGCGCCCACGCTGTTCGCGAAGTTCCCGGACGCGGTGTCGCTGGCGCGCGCGGACCCCGAGAGGCTCGAAGAGCTGATCCGCTCGACCGGGTTCTTCCGCGCGAAGGCGAAGAGCCTGATCGGGATGTCGCAGGCGCTCGTGGAGCGCTTCGGTGGCGAGGTGCCCTCTGCGATGGAGGACCTCGTCACCTTGCCCGGAGTCGGCCGCAAGACGGCGAACGTGGTGCTGAGCGTCGCGTTCGGCAAGCCCGGTTTCGCCGTCGACACCCACGTCGGGCGGCTCTCGCGCCGTCTCGGGTTGACGACGTCCTCGGATCCCGAGGTGGTGGAGCGCGACGTCGACGCGCTCGTCCCTCCCGAGGAGCGAGGGACGCTCAGCTTGCGGCTCATCCTCCACGGGCGCGCCGTCTGCACCGCGCGTACCGCGCGTTGCGGGACATGTGTGCTCGCCGACGTGTGCCCGTCGGCCTTCCTGCCGGCCTGACGGGCGGGCGCGCCTACGGAGCCCGCAGCGGACGGCGGCCGGTTCCCGGGTGGGGCTCCGTCAGGGTCCCGGGTGGGGACGTTCAAGGGGCCGGGGTGGAGCTCGGTGACAATCCGGTGACATTCCGATGGTAACGAGATGGCAAGATGGTGGCAACAAGGTTGCATCCGGCGCGCACAGGGCTGCGAGAAAAGTTGTGGGGCGCAATTGCGCGAGGAGGAACTCGTTGTAAGATGAACGTGGAACCGGTCCCCGCCACCTGGTTCCAGATGAGCGATGCGCCGGGATCCGCCGCCTGGCCCCGCTCCGACGACGGCGCCCTTGGGGCGCCGTCGTCGCACATTCGGGGCGGGATGGGGGGCGCCTGGCGAGACCACGTGCCCGGCAGGGGACCGTCCGGTCGCGGGACCGCCCGGTCGCGGGGCGGTCGAGGGCGGGGCGGCCGGGTGCGGGGCGGTCGGGTGGGAATGGTGGCACCAATGGTGTTACCCTTGAGCTCATGGTGACGAAACGGTCGGTCTCGCTGTCGGACGACGTCGCGAAGGCGGTGGAGGCTGCCGCCAAGGAGGACGGTGTGTCGTTCAGCGCGTGGCTCTCGGGAGCTGCGGAGCGTCAGCTCCGGGTGCGCCAGGGGTTGCGCGGCGTCGCGGCGTGGGAGTCGGAGTCCGGGCCGCTCACCGCGGAGGAGATCGCGGCGGGCGAGGCCCTCCTCGGCCGTCTCCTCTCGGGGGTGTCCGGCATGGCGTCACGGGTCCGCCGCCGGCCATGAGCGCGCGCGACGGCGTCGTGTACGGCGTGGGCGCGCTGCGAGCGGCGGCCCACGGCGACCGGATGATGTGGGCCCTGCACCGAGCGGCGCTCACCTACGGCGTCATCCCGGTCGTCACGGTGGGCGCGGTCGCCGAGGCGTACCGCACGCTGGCGCGAGGGGACAGGCTGGACGCGTTGCTGGCCGGTGCCGAGGTCGAGCCCCTCGGCCGTGAGGGCGCGCAACGCACCGGGGAGCTCGCGTCGCGCGCCGGCACCGCGGATCTCGTAGCCGTGTCGACCGCAGAGACCGCCGCGCGTCGCAACGCGGCGATCGTCAACACGCGCCAGGCGGCGCTGCGCGCCGCCACCGCGCTGCTCGGGCACGACCTCGTCCAGTACGGCGTCTGAGCGGCCAGTGCGTCGCTCCTCGTGGCGATCAGGCGCGGGAGCTGCGACTCTCCGAGGCCGCCCTGCCCAAGCGCCGTAGCGCCGCGCGCAGGTCTCGCTCGACCGCGAAGAGCTCCGCGGCGAGCTCCGCGTCGCGGTCGCCCCGGCAGCGCTCCGCAAGAGCGGTCACGCGCTGGGTCAGTTCGGTCAGCGTCGACGCGATCGACGAGAGCTCGGCACGAGTTGTGGCCACGCAGGCATGATGCCCCGACTTCGCCTCGCTGTGCCGGCGACCCGCGCGGCGACCCGCGCGGCGACCCGCTCCCGCGGGCGTTCCGGAGGTGTCAGGTCGCGCCGGTAGCATCGGGCTCTTGCGAGGAGGCGGGACGATGCTGACCAGGATCGACGTGCGCGGCCGCCGAGGGAAGGCGTTGGCCGACGCGCTGCCGCGCCCCGAGGAGCCCGGGCGCGCCGAGCGGGAGGTCGTCGCGGGGATCATCGACCGGGTGCAAAGGGACGGCGACCGCGCGCTGCTCGCGTTGACCGCGGAGCTCGACGGCGTCGTGCTGGAGCGGATCGCGGTGGCGGACTCCGAGCTCCACGAGGCGCTGGCGCGGATCCCCGAGGACCTCCGTCAGGCGCTCCTCGTCGCGCACCGGAACATCGCCGCGTACCACGCCCACGAGATGACGGCGGTCCCCGACTTCGTGGCGCACGGCGTGCGTGTCCGCCACCTCGTCCGTCCGGTGGACCGGGTGGGGTGCTACGCGCCCGGCGGCCGCGCCCGCTACCCCTCGACGGTGCTCATGTGCGCGGTGCCCGCGAAGGTGGCAGGCGTCGAGCAGGTCGTGCTCTGCGTCCCGCCCCGGCGCGACGGCAGGGTCGACGACGCCACGCTCGCCGCGGCGGCGCTCGCCGGGGTCGACGAGGTGTACGCGATCGGGGGCGCGCAGGCGATCGCGGCAATGGCCCACGGGACCGAGTCGGTGCGCCGCGTCGACGTCGTCGTGGGTCCGGGCAACCGCTACGTCGCGGAGGCCAAGCGTCAGGTGAGCGGCCTCGTCGGGGTGGCCTCCGCCTTCGCCGGGCCGTCCGAGGTGGTCGTGGTCGCCTCGCCCGACACGCCGGCGGAGTTCGCGGCGATCGACCTCGCGGTGCAGGCCGAGCACGGCCCCGACGGGCTCGCCTGGCTGGTCACGTGGTCCGAGGAGAAGGCCGAAGAGGTGGAGGATGCGCTCGGGCGCGTCGTCGCCTCCTCGCCGCGCCGAGACGACCTCTCCGCCACGTTGCGCAGCAACGGCTACGCATGCATCGTCGACGGCGCCGAGCATGCGGTCGCCGTCGCGAACGTGGTCGCGCCGGAGCACCTCGAGCTCCTCTTCGACCAGGCGGAGGCGCTCCTCGCCTCGGTGCGCGCAGCGGGTGCGGTGTTCTGCGGCCCGTGGTCGCCGGCGAGCCTCGGCGACTACGTCGCCGGGCCGAACCACGTGCTGCCGACGAACAGGACGGCGAGGTTCGCGTCGGCGCTTCGCGCCGACGACTTCCGCCGGCATCTGCACGCGGTGAGCGCGCAGCCCGCGGCGATGGAGACACTCGGGCCGGCCGTCGTGGCGCTGGCGGAGACCGAGGGGCTCCCGGCCCACGCGGCGTCGATCGAGCTGCGGCGCGCGGCGCTCCGGGCGGGCAGCTCGTGAGCGCGCTCGTGCCGCTGCGCGAGCAGCTGGCCGCGCTCGGCGCCTACCACTCGCTCCAGGTCGCCGCAGACGTACGGCTGAACTCGAACGAGTCGCCGTTCCCGCCGCCCGACGCATGGTTGCGAGCGCTCGCCGAGGCGGTCGGCCAGGTGGACTTCCACCGCTACCCCGACCGCGACGCGACCGAGCTGCGCGCGGCGGTCGCCGGCCTCCACGGGGTCCTTCCAGAGGAGGTCTTCTGCGCCAACGGCTCGAACGAGGTGCTCCAGTGCCTGCTCGTCGCCTTCGGGGGCCAGGGCCGCCGCGCGCTCGTCTTCGAACCCACCTACGCGCTGCACGCGCACATCGCGGGGCTGACCGGCATGGAGGTGGTGAGCGAGCCGCGGGGTGGCGACCTCCGGGTCGATCCCGACCGGTGGCGGGCGGCGATCGAGCGCGCCGAGCCCGACGTCGTGTTCCTGTGCTCGCCCAACAACCCGACTGGCCGCCTCGAGGATCCCGAGATCGTGAGCGCCATCGTCGACGCGTCGCCGGGGCTCGTCGTCGTGGACGAGGCCTACGGGCAGTTCTCGAGCTGGTCGGCACTGGCCCTGCGGAGCGAGGGGCGTCGGCGGTCACGAGATGGAGGCGGGACGAAGGGGCTCGTCGTCGTCCGGACGTTCTCCAAGACGTGGGCGATGGCGGGCGCACGGCTCGGGTACCTGGTCGCCGACCCCGAGGTGGTGGCAGGCTGTCGCGACGCCGCGCTCCCGTACCATCTCTCGGTCCAGACCCAGCTCGCAGGCGTGCTGGCGCTGCGCTACGTCGACGAGATGAACGAGCGCGTCCGCAGGGTCGCCGAGGCGCGCGCGGAGCTGACGGAGGGACTCGCGGGGCTCGACGTCGAGACCTGGCCCTCGGACGCGAACTTCGTCCTGTTCAGGCCGCGCGCGAAGGACGCGCGCGGCGTGTGGAGGACGCTCCTCGCCGGCGGGGTCCTCGTCCGGGACTTCTCGGCTCGTGCGGGTCTCGAGGGTTGCCTGCGCGTGACCGTCGGGACCCCGAAGGAGAACGGCCGGTTCCTCGAAGCGCTCGCGGGAGCGCTCCGGTGACGGC
>JAKAOD010000144.1 GCA_021823365.1 Actinomycetes bacterium
TCCGATCTCGGCACGTAGAACCCCCAGCGGTGCTGGGCGGGGTCGGTCAGCTTGGCGGCGTCGGCCTCGAGCTGGCTCCAGGTGCTCGGTGGTGAGGTGATGCCCGCTTTGGCGAAGTCCGTCTTGTTGTAGAAAAGGGCGATGTCGCCGACGCCGGCGAGCGCCATCCCGAGCTGCTTGCCCCGGTAGAACAGCGATGCCTTGATGCCCGGGTACAGCGCATTCGTCTGGGCCGTGAGGTCGCCGTTCAGCGGGATGAGCTTTCCGCTCTCCTCGATCAGTGGGAGGTCGGAAGGGTTCTGGTCGGTGAGCACCGTCGGCTGGGTGCCCGACTTCAACGCGGCGATGACCTTCGGGAGGTACTCGTCCGAGGTGGAGATGTACTGCCCGTTCGCCTTCTCGCCGGGATGGGATGCGTCGAAGGCGGCGTCGATCGCGGTGATCTCCTTCGGGTTGAACCCACTCGTCCAGTAGGTGAACGAGACCGGAGACGTCGCCGCTGCCGAGACCGCCCCGGATCCCACGACCGCCCCGAAGCCTGCGACCGTCACGGCGGCGACAGCTGCCAGCTGTTTCATACCTGCTCTCACGTTTCCCCCTTGCTCATCCTGGTTGGTGGTTCGGGTCGCATGGACCGTCTCAGCGGCCTTCGGCCGTCACGACGACTTGGAACGCCTCGGCGTAGTGCCCTTCTGCGAGCCCGGCAGCTTGTGCGACGCGCCGGCCCTCGGCCGCGACGCGACCGCTCAGCTGCTCCGCTCCCCCAGGGAGCTGGCTCACGTGACAGGCCAACGCGGCGAGCTTACGGTCGAGGCCGTCCGTGACGTCCATCGTCACCGTGGGCTGGGCCGGCGCGACGAGCCATACGGCCCCGACCTCGTGGGGCTCGAGTCCCTCGGCAAGCAGCTCGGAGAAGGCGAACGGGTTGCGGGCGTCGGGGTAGACGGCGCAGAGCGTGGCCTCGCCGACGGCGAGGTGGTCCGGGTGGTTCACCTGGACGCGGCTCGTCCAGTTGCGCACCGGGCTAGGGCAGACGACCACGTCGGGCCTCACGGAGCGGATGGCCCGGGTCAAGTCCCTACGCAGCGCAGGCGTGACGGTGACCGAGCCGTCCTCGTAGCCGAGGAACAGCACGTCGCTCGCACCGACTGCGGCGGCGGCGGCACGCTGCTCTGCACGGCGGATAGCCGGCATCTCCTCCCTCCTCACCGACCGGTCGTGCCCGCCGGCGCCGCCGTCGGTGACGACGCAGTAGACGACCGCCGCGCCGGACGCGGCCCACGTGGCGAGCGTCGCACCGGCTCCGAAGTCGATGTCGTCGGGGTGGGCGCCGACGGCGAGCACCCGCGCGGGTCGGACGGATCCTGCGGCCCGGCTCGCGCCCGAGGTCCCGGGCTCCGTGATCCACCCGGGCCCTGCGCCTGCGGTGTCGATGATCGCCAGCTCGGTCATGGGCCCCTCTCGCTCGCTCTTCCTCACGCTCGCTCGGCGCCGGTAGGAGAACCTGCGGGCGTCTCCTCGATCGGGTAGGCCATCGAGGCGCACGGTCGGCGGCATGTCGGGCCCGGCGGGCAGGCCTCGATCAGCTCGGCGAGGAACGCGTAGCTCGCCCGCCCCTCCGGGTCCGCCTGTCGCTCCCACCATGCGCGAAGGTCGCGCCAGCACGGCGCCGAGAACGAGCCCCCGGCGAAGCGAACCGATTCCCCCGCGCAGAGGCTGGCGAAGCGCAGGCGCCGGGCGACAGGCCATCCGGCGACGGTGCCGAAGACGAAGCCGGCGTCGAAGACGTCACCTGCGCCGGTCGTGTCGAGGGCGTCGACGGCGAGGGCGGGGACCGCGACCGGCTCCGCGAGCCCTCCCCCTGCGGCGAGGGCGCCCGACGCGCCGAGCTTCACGACGACGAGCGGGCCGTGGCGCGCGAGCGCCACGGCGGCGCGTGCCGCGTCCGGCTGGCGGCTGTAGGCGGTCGCCTCCGCGAGATTGGGGAGGAAGACGTCGACGAGCGGCAGCTTGTCGAGCAGGTCGAGCGTCCAGGTCTCGGCGGGATCCCAGCCTACGTCGGCGACGACCGTGCCGCCGGCGGCGCGCAGACGCTCGAGCCATCCCCGGTCGGCGTTGCCGAGGGAGACGACGAAGGCATCCGCGGTCTGAACCTCCGGCGCCGCAGCGTACGGGTCCCAGGGGCTCGGCTCCTCGTAGGTCACCATCGATCGGTCGCGCCCGTAGGCCATGGAGACCGTCAGCGGCGTCGTCCAGCCATCGATGCGACGCGAGCAGGCGAGATCGACGCCCTCCCGCTCGAGGGCGCCCCAGAGGTAGTGCCCGAAGGCGTCGTCGCCGAAGGCGGCCGACAGCTGCACGCCCACGCCGAGCCGCGCCAGCGCGACGGCGACGTTCGCCGTGCCCCCCGGCGAGACGCCGAGCCCTTTCGCGCGCACCTCCGTGCCGGGCCGGGGTGGCGCGGAGAGCTCCGAGAACACGAGATCGAGGAACACCGTGCCGAAGACGTGGACGCTCCCGCGACCGCAGGGGGGGCCGTCCCGACCAGGCGTCTGATTGTCGATCAACATTATCGGGATAATCGCGATTCTCTGCCAGTACCAGGTTGACTTGACATGCGGTCCAATCTAACCACGTCGGGCCGACCACCGTTGTCAAGGGTCGCGTCGCGACCGCGCCAGCGGGAGGGAGGCTCGACGGCGCCGACCGAGGCCAAGTCTCCCAATCGTCGCGCCAGGCCGAGCGCCCGAGCGAACCAGCGGCGCCGCGTCTGCGCTGGTCGTGCCGACGGCTCTTGACAACCTTGTCATCCAGGAGTTGAGTAATCGTGGGACAGTCGCTTCGCATCGGGGGGTCAAGGGCTGTGAAGTCCGACATCGTTGTCACTGACGGTGGCCCGCCCGGTGCCGGCGGGGCGGCGCCCGCGGTCGAGGTGCGCGGGATCACGAAGCGCTTCGGGAGCGTGCTCGCGCTGCGTGGCGCCGATCTCGCCCTGTACCCGGGCGAGATCCTCGGTCTCGTCGGCGACAACGGCGCCGGCAAGTCCACGCTCGTCAACATCATCTCCGGCGCCGTCGCGCCGAACGGGGGTGAGATCTTCGTCGGCGGGCAGAAGGTCCACATCGGCTCGCCGCTCGACGCGCGCCGCTACGGCATCGAGACCGTCTACCAGGACCTCGCGCTCGCGCCAGACCTCAGCGTCTGGGCGAACGTGTTCCTCGGACGCGAGCGCATCGTGCGCGGACCGATGCGGTACTTCGGCTGGCTCGACCGGCGGGCGATGGCGAGCGAGGCGCGCGAGCAGCTGGACCGGACCCGCATACGCATCGACTCGGTCGACGCGCTCGTCGGGAAGCTCTCCGGCGGCCAGCGCCAAGCCGTCGCCGTCGGGCGCTCCGCGGCGTGGGGCTCGCGCGTGCTCCTCCTGGACGAGCCGACTGCGGCGCTCGGCGTCGAGCAGCAGGAGCGCGTTGGGGAGCTCGTCCGCAATATCGCCGCGCACGGTCTCCCGGTCCTCCTGATCAGCCACAACCTTCCGCAAGTGCACGAGCTGTGCAGCCGCGTCGCGGTGATGTTCCAGGGACGCGTGATCGCGACCGTCAAGACCTCGGAGTCGAGCATCGACGAGATCGTCAGCTGGATAACCGGCGCAGCTCTGGTCACGAGGAGGGCCGAGTGACGGCGACGGCATCGGTCGGCGAGGCCGAGCAGGGGGGGATGTCGCCCTCGTCCGAGGCCATAGGGCTCAGGGCGCCGGCCTTCCAGCGGATCCTCGAGCGGCTCGGCTCGCTGTGGACCTTCGGCGTGCTCGTCGTCATCGTGGTCGCCTTCGGCATCGCCGCGCCATCGCTGTACACCAAGGCGGCGTGGCTGTCGACCTCCGAGTACGCCGTCGAGTACCTGATCCTCGCCGCAGGGCAGACCTTCGTGATCGTGACGGCCGAGATCGACCTCTCCGACGGGGCAATCCTCGGGTTCTCGGCGCTCGCCGGATCGCTGCTCATGAACAATCTGCTCAACCACCACCTCGACGGCGGGCTGACGACCTTCCTCGGGATCGTGGTGATGCTCGCCTCGGGGACCGGGGTCGGGCTCTTGAACGGCCTGCTCACCGTGAAGCTCAGGATCCCGTCCTTCATCGTGACGCTTGGGATGATGATCGCCGTCGGCTACGGCGCGGTCAACCTCCTGACAAACGGGAACGAGATCTCCAACCTGCCGAGCCAGGTGCTCGCCATCGGCACCGTCAGCGTGCTCGGCGGCTGGCTGCCGGTACCCGTCCTCGTCGCGCTGGGCGTGGCGCTCCTCACGGGGCTGGCGCTCGCCAGGACCCGCTTCGGGCTGCGGACCTTCGCGATCGGATCGAACCGGCTCGCCGCCCGCCGTGCAGGCGTCGCCGTCAACCGCCACATCGTCTGGTGCTTCGGCCTGTCGGGCTTCCTCGCGGGCATCGCCGGGCTGATGGTCACCGCCAACCTGTCGACCGCGTCGACGATCGCCGGTCAGAACGACGAGCTCTACGCGATCGCCGCCGTCGTCATCGGGGGCGCCAGCCTCTTCGGAGGACGCGGGAGCATCTTCGGGACCTTGATCGGCACGGCCGTGATCGCCGTGCTCACGACCGGGCTCGTGCTCGCCAACGTCTCGGCGTTCTGGCAGTACGTCGCGATCGGCGCCGTCGTGATCGTCGCCGTCGCAATCGACCAGGTGCGGACGCGCACGGCCGACTGAGGTCGCACGGCGCGGTGCGCCGGCGAGAGGCCTCCACGACGGTGGAGGGAAGAGACAGGTGAGGGGGCTAAGAATGAAACAACGGAACATCGGATCGGGAGCCTCGAGGCGCTGGCGGCGCTCTCTGGTCTCCGCGGCGGCAGCGGTCGCCGTCGGCGCCACCGCGGCGGCGACGGCGGTCACGGGCGCCTCTGCGGCGGCGCGGGTCACGAGCCACGCCAAGCTCACGATCGCCCTCGTGCCGGGGCTGACGACCGACCCGTTCTACATCACCATGCAGAACGGAGCGGCTGCCGAGGCGAAGAAGCTCGGCGTCAACCTGACCTGGCAGGGCGGCGCAACCTTCAGCCCGACGACGCAGCTCCCGGTCGTGAACTCCTTGCTCGCCAAGCACCCGAGCGCGCTGCTCATCGCGCCGACCGACGTGAAGGCGCTCCAAGCGCCGATTGCCAAGTTCCGCGGCGCGGGCATTCCGGTGATCTCCGTCGACACGACGATCACCGACACGAGCCTGCTCGTCAGCCGGATCACCTCCAACAACTTCCAGGGAGGCGAAGCGGCGGCGCAGACGATTGCCCGGCTCGCGCACGGCAGGGGCGACGTCGCCGTGATCAACGTCAACCCGGGCATCTCGACGACCGACGCCCGGCAGGCCGGTTTCCTCGCCGCGATGAAGAAGTACCCGAACATGAAGGTCGTCGCGACCGAGTACGACAACGACAGCCCGACGACCGCCGAGAGCCAGGCCAAGAACCTCATCCTCGCCCACCCGAACCTCGTCGGCATCTTCGGCACGAACCTGTACTCTGCCGAGGGCGCGGGCCAGGGCGTGGTGTCGTCGGGGAAGAAGGGCAAGGTGTTCGTCGCGGGCTACGATGCCGAGCCGGCCGAGGTGAAGCTGCTGAAGGAGGGTGTCATCGACATCCTCGTCGTCCAGCAGCCGGCGGTCGAGGGGCGCGACGGGGTGCTTTACGCCTACGACTACCTGACCGGCCACAAGTCGGCGATCCCGAAGTCCGTGCTCGTGCCGAACGTCATCGCGACGACGGCGACGGCCTCGGACCCCTCGGTCTCGAAGTACTACTACTCCTCGACGCTCGCCAAGTGACGGCAAGCAGCAAGGACGTCTAGCAGCATGAGCGTCGGCCGCCCCGCGGCACCGGAGGCGAGAGCTCCCCGTCCCGCCACCGAGCGGGACGGCCGGCGTGCCGTTCACGTGCTGCTCGTCTCGGGTGCGCCCGGTTCGGGCAAGTCGACGCTCGGGCGCGCCCTCGCCGACTGGCTCGGCTTCGACCTCGTCGATCTCGACGAGGTCGAAGCCGAGGTGACCGGCCGTTCCCTCGGGGTGATCGGGGCGCCACCCGAGGCGCTCGACGACCCCGAGGTCGCCCCGGGCCTCCGGGCGCCGCGCTATGCCGCCCTCGCGAGCCACGCGGCGCGACTCGTCGCCGCCGGTCGCGGCGTCGTCGCGGTCGCGCCCTTCACGGCCGAGCGCAGGGATCCGGGGCGGCACGCCGCATTCGTCGGGGAGGTGATGGGCGGCGGCGCCTGGGCCACGGACGCCGCCCTTCTCGTCTACGTCAAGACGCCGGAGGAGGAGATCGCCCGGCGATTGGCAGCGAGGGGAGCCGAACGCGACCGTAGGAAGCTGGCCGACCCGGCGCTGCTCCGCCGCAGCGCTCGACCGGTGCCTCCGGTCGTCGACCACCTCGGCGTGGACGGGACCGCGCCGCTCGCCGAACAAGTCGCCGCGGTCGTCTCCCGCCTGCTCGGAAGCGAGACGCCGTGCTCGTGGTGACGCCGAACCTCTGCGTCGACCGGACGGTCCGGATCTCGGAGCTCGTCCCGGGTGGGGTGTCCCGGCCGGAGCGAGCCGTCGCGACGCTCGGGGGAAAGGGTGTGAACGTCGCCCGTGTCGGGCGCGCCCTCGGACACGACGTGCCGATCGTCGGCTTCCTGCCCCAAGGCGACGCCGGGCGGCTGCGGGCGCTGGCAGCGCGGGAGGGCGCGCGGCTCGTCGAGGTGCGCGTGGCAGGCGAGGCACGGGTGGCGACGATCCTCCTCGAGACGTCCGGGCGGGTCACCGTGCTGAACGAGCCCGGGCCTGACGTGGACGCCGCCGACTGGCAGCGCCTCGTCGAGCAGCTTCGTACCCTGCTCCCCGCGCACGCGACGATGAGCTGCTCGGGGAGCGTCCCCCCGGGCTCGCCGCCGGAGGCCTACGCGATGTGCGTCGAGGCAGCGCATGCCGCCGGAGCCTTCGCCGTCGTCGACGGTCAGGCGCACGCGCTCGCCGCCGCCCTGGAGATGGAGCCCGACGTCGTGACGCCGAACCTGGCCGAGGCCGAGGCCGTGCTCGTGGGATCGCGCGGCGAGCTGGTCGAGCCGTCCGGCCCTGACGTCCCCGAGCGTGCGATCGAGTCGGCGCGCGCGCTCACCGCCCGCGGCGCGCGCCATGCCGTCGTCACCGCGGGCAGCCGCGGCGCCGCCTACGTGTCGTCCGGCGGCGACAGCGCGTGGTGCAGCGCGCCGGCGGTCGAGGTCAAGAGCCCGGTCGGCGCAGGGGACGCCCTCGTGGGAGGGCTCCTGCACCGCATCGAGGCCGGAGATCCGGTCCCCGAGGCCGTGCGCTTCGCGGTGGCAGTCGCGTCGGCGTCGTGCGAGCAGGAGCTTGCCGGGGGCCTCGACCCGCGACGCGCCCTGGCGCTGTCGGCGCTCGTCTCCCTGGCGCCGGTCCTG
>JAKAOD010000145.1:0-1793 GCA_021823365.1 Actinomycetes bacterium
TGGGATACTCCTGAAGAGCAGTGGCGACCAATGACGAGGGGCGTGTCCGAGAGGTGCGCTGATGCTGATGAGTGGCCACCGCGGTCCCACTTGCGAGCACCATCGCACCGGTCGTTGCCATCAGAGCCGCGGCCCCGGCGAGCATGCCGAGTCGCGCTCGCCTCGGTCGAGGTGTGCCCACCTGTCCTGAACTCAAGCCTGTGACGTTCACATCTTCCCCCTTCTTGTCGTTGTGTGCTGCAGAAACATTGCGGGACTGCTGGCGAGCAACCCGCTTGTCACGCGATGGCGATCGGGCGTACTGGCGATCCTGTGCCGCCACGGATCGGCAGCGGGAAGCACAAGAACAGGAACTCGCTTAGACCGTCCTCGGCGAGCGACTCGAGATACACCCACTCGAGTAAGGGAATGCCGCACTCCAGGATCGCCACCCGATGAACCGGCTGCGGGTCACCATCGATCCCAGACGGTGCGACCTCAACGGCGGCGGTGTCAGCGCCAATCACGGCCGCGTTCCGATCGAGAATCCAGCGCGCCCCCTCCAGGGACAAACCGGCGCCTTCCACGCGCGCGAGTTGCTCGCGATCGGGCCACACGCCCATGGTCCCCGTACGCACGAGCACCACGTCGCCCGGTCGGACCTCGACCCGCTGCCGCTCGGCCGCCGCGGCCAGGTCGCGCGCCCCGACCGGCTGATGCGGATTCAGGCGGTCTTGACCGAGCGCGCGGGGGATGTCGAACAACACACCGCGACTGATGATCGGAGCGAGCCCCGCGACGTCGCCGTCGCGGGGTCCGAAGTCCCCGAGCCAGTCGGCGACGCGATGGCCACCGTGCCATGCGGGGTCTGCGCCGGCGACGACATGGCAAAGTGCATCGATGTGCGTACCGGTGTGCGCCGTCATCGAGATGAGCTCTGAGATGAAGCCGAACCCGACCTCGTTGCCCTCGAGAAAGGCTAGGTCGTCCTCGAGACGCTCGCCCTGCGGTGTGCGATACGTCAGCACCTGGAACGGTGGATGTCCCTCGGCGAGAGGCATGCCTGGCCACCACCCTGACGACAGGTCGTAGACCGTTCCGCGCCGCATGAGCGAGAACAACGCAGGAGACACCTCGCGCACGCGCTCGATCCCAACCGGTGCCGTCATCATATTACTCCCTGTTCGCGTAGGCTCGAGAGCTCGCCGCTATCGATACCGAGCAGTTCGCTGTACACCGACTCATTGTCTTCGCCGACCAGTGGCGGCGCCTTGTGAATGCTGCCCGGCGACTCGCTCAACTTGATCGGCACTCCCGGAAGGGTGAGCCGCCCGAGCTTGGGGTGCTCGACGTCGACGAGCATCTGGCGAGCACGAATCTGCTCTGATTCAACAACCTCCTCCACGGTCGCGATCTTGCCGAAGGGAATACCGGCGCCCTCGAGCTGGGTCGCCAACGCGTCGTAGGGCATCTGGCTTGCCCAGCTACGCACCTCTGCCTCGATGGCATCCACGTTGGCCATGCGTAACGGCACGTCGCGAAAGCGCCGATCCGTCGCCAGCTCGGGACGACCCATTGCCTCGCACAGACGGGGAAACAGCGCGTCGGTCCCGGCGTGGATGTACACGTCGGCGTCAGCAGCAGCGAATCGGTTAGCGGGCGCCGTAAGCTTGTCGCGCGCCCCGCTTCTCTGCGGAGTCTGCCCGAACATGGCTACAGCGCTCGGAGCGGTCCCGAGGCAGGTAAAGAGGGCGTCCAGGGAGGCGACGTCAACCAGCTGGCCGACGCCCGCACGCTCTCGATGGATGAGAGCG
>JAKAOD010000145.1:1803-7410 GCA_021823365.1 Actinomycetes bacterium
CAGCGTTCCGAGCGCGCCGTGGAAACCCGCGACGTAGTCAGCCACGTAGGCGCCGGTCAGCACGGGAGACTCGCCAGGGTTGCCGGTCAGGCTCATCAATCCGGACATCGCTTGCGCGATGGCATCAAAGAGAGCGCGCCCAGCCAACGGACCCGTCTGTCCGAAGCCGGAGATGGACGTCAGGATGAGCCGAGGCTGCTCAGCGTGCAGCTTCTCCCAGGGAAAGCCCATGGCGGCCATGGTCCCGGGGCGGAAGTTCTCGACGACGACGTCGCATTTCGCGATGAGCTGGGCAAGCAGGCCACGCCCGCGCGACTCTCGCGTGTTAAGCGTGATCCCGTACTTGTTGCGAGAGTACATCATCACGTACACGCTCTCGTCGTCTAGGAACGGGGCGTGATGCCGGGCGTCTTCGCCGCCCGGACGCTCGACCTTGATGACCTCGGCGCCCATGTCCGCGAGGATCTGAGCGCATAGAGGTCCGGCGATGAAGCGCGACAGGTCGAGCACACGTAGACCCGCAAGGGGACCACGCTCAGGAGCGGGCGTAGCGTCGGTCATCGTCAGGACTCGCTGTCGTACGCCTGGAAGAGCGGGTGCGCCCAGGCGCTCAGCTCCGGATCGATGCGGATGTCAACGAGCATGGCGCGACCGGACGCGACGCTGCCGGCCAAGACGGGCCCGAGCTCTTCCGGATCGTCGACTCGCGTTGCCTGAAGACCGCACGCTCGAGCGATCGCGACGTAGTCGACGTCACCGAAATCGACGCCGACGGTTCGCTTCCCGTACTTCATGATCTGCTCTTGTCGGATATTCCCGTAGCCGCAATCGTTCAAGAGCACCACGGTGAGGTCGACGCCTGTGCGCGCTACCGTTTCCAGTTCGGCGAGGGTCATGCCGAGAGAACCGTCGCCGATGAGCACGATGACCTCGCGCTCGGGACGCAGCAGCTTCGCTGCGATGCCGGCAGGTAGGGCGAACCCCATGTTTCCGAAGCCAACTGGTTTCATGTACGTGTCGGTCCGTCTGACCTCCCACAGATGCGTCCAGATTCCTGGATTGCCCGCGTCGACGACCAGGAGCGCATCGTCGGCAGTGACCTCGCGCAGAGACTTGACGACGAAGGTGGGGTCTATTGCACTCGGCGCTCCCCGGAGCGCTGTAGCATTCGCGTACCACGCCGCCTTCTCCGCACGCAGCGAACCGATCCGCTCGTGACGCACTCCGGCTGCTCCCGGGTCCTGCTGACCTGGGAGCGCTTCGAGGAGCTGGGCGAGAACTGCTCGGGCATCGCCTTGCAGACCAATAGTCTGGGCCGCGTAGGCGCCGCCGAACTGTGCCGGTTCGGTATCGACTTGGACGATCTGCGGCGGCAGCTCAAGGGACCAGCGGCTGGTCGAAGGGCCATTCAGGCTGTTGCCGACGGCAAGTACCAGGTCGGCGTCGCTCATCACGCGAGTCGAGAGCGTTGTGCCCATACGGCTGAGAGGTCCGAAGACGTGGCTGTCCGTCGTCGGCACGACGCCGATCCCGTTGAAGGTTGTCACGATCGCGGCATCGAGTCGGTGTGCAAGGGTGAGCGCGCGGTCACCGGCTCCTGCGAGCCGTGCCCCATTGCCCAGCCAGATGACTGGGGCGCTCGAAGCAACGAGCGATGCTGCAACTTCGGCGACCTGCTTCGGGTCCGCGTGTGGACGCCCGCTCAGCGTTCGCTCGAGTGCCGTCCCAAACGAGGGAGCGATGGGGGTTTTCGAGGGTGGGATCGTGCCCTCGACGGCGTCACGGGTGAGATCGATCAACACGGGGCCAGGGCAACCAGACACCGCCCTCATGTAGCCCTCGACGAGCGCCTGGACGATCATGGAGGGCCGGGTGACGAGCTTCGTCCACTTCGTGAGGGACTCGAAGATCGCGAGGTGGTCGGCTGCCTGTGCATCGTCTCGCCCGAGGTCCCAGCTGAAGTTGTTGCAGGTGAGCACGATCACTGGGCTCGAATCTCGGAACGCGCCGCCGATGCCCGTGAGAAGGTTCGTGGCGCCGGGGCCGGTCGTGGCGATACACACGCCCGGGCGTCGTGTGAGCCTGCCAACTGCATCGGCCATGCACGCGGCCGCGCCCTCGTGCCTGGTGGTGACGAAGTCGATCTTCGACGAGTCCACCAGTGCATCGGTCACCGCCAGCGTCTGGCCACCGGGAATACCGAAGACTCGTTGAACGCCAAGCGCTTCGAGCGTGGCCGCGACCAGCTGTCCTCCGGTTACCTGATCGTTGAAAGGGGAGGTCATCGTGAGGCACTACTCCTTTGGCGCCCGCGACAGACGCATCACGATTGGTAGATCGGGGGCGGTCCAGCTTCGCGCGAACTCGACCGGCCGACCGCCAGCGTCGAATGTGACTCGCTCTGTATGGATTAGCGCCGCTCCTTTGCGCACCTGTAGGAGCTCGCTGAGCACGTGGTCAGCTCCGATCGCGGTCACGACCTGGTCCGCCGCTCCGAGGGCGACACCCGCCTCCGCAGTGAGCGTTGCGTAGAGCGAACCGTTGATGAGCGCAGCTCGGGAAAGTGTCGGGCACACCGCCATCGGGACCCAGGAGTGCTGCACGGCGACAGGCCGACCGTCGAGTGATCGCAACCGGCGGAGGCTGACTACACTCGCTCCGGGCTCGAGGTCGAGCTTCTCCGCGATCTCTCCATCTGCGGAGGTCTGAAGCTGCTCGACGATCTTCGTCGTAAGCAGCTTGCCTGCGGTGGTCAGCTCCTCGGTGAGGCTCTGTAGACGGTTTACCGTCCGATGGGGCGGCAGAGCACCGAGCACGAACGTCCCCACACCCCACCGACGCTTGATCAAGCCATCGGTGACCAAGTGATCTAGCGCATGACGAACAGTCATCCTCGTCACGCCGTAGTGGCGCGCAAGTTCGTCTTCAGATGGCAGTCGGTCGCCCGCCTCGATGACGCGGCTGGCGATCTGGTGGGCGATGTCGGTCCTGATGCGCTCGTACGCAGGCATGCCCCGTCCTCTCGACAGACGTATAGAGGTCTAGTTGAGTCTCCGGAGCGCGTCAAGCCTCTATGTCATTGCCCCGGAGGAGTTGCGTCGGCCGCGAGATCCTTCGCCGGAGGAGCTTGGGTCGCGTCGGTGAGGGACCTCAGCTTTCAGTTGGACCTTGGCGCTCTTCTCACCCTGGTGCTCGAGCAGCAGCTGGGCGGCTCTCCCCGCCGCCTGTCGCATCTCGTCCACCACAACTCGCAGCCGGCGATCGTTGTCGATCCACTCCTTGTAGAGCGCTGCTTGCTCGTGGCTGAGGCGACGAGTCACGGCAACAAGGGTCGTCGTCGTCGCCGGCAGCTCGACAGAGGCCGACCCCGCCCCAAGGAGCGAGCCGAGCGCCGCCATAAGCGGCAGGGCGGCGAGCAGGCCGAGGCCCCGCCGGCGCGGACCGTGACGTCCGCCTCGTCGGAACGAGCCGGCAAGGCGGCGGATCGAACGAAGCGCTCGCCGGAGACCGGCGTGCGCGGGTGTCGCAGGCGTGGTGCTCATTGCGGGCTCCCCGGGTCGTGGCCGATGCCCGGGTATCGGCCGGCAGGAATCCTCGGTCCCGGCGGGGAGCACCCGCCGGGACCGATGGATCAGTTGGTCAAGAGGGCGAGCGCCCTGTCCTTCTTCTCGACCACGGTGGCGGCGTCGGTGAGGACGGCGACCGCCCGCGCGTCCTCAGCAGCCGAGCTTCCGGCCCGGACGGGCCGGAAGTGGTCGAGGTACTCGACGACCGCGTTGTACGCGGCCCAGCGCGTGTCGCGGAAACCCGCCCGGGTCGGCGCGACGCGGTGGAGGTCGGTGAACTCCGAGCGCACCTTCTCGATCCGGGTGACCGCCGCCTGCTTCACGTCCTTCGGCACCGGGAAGAGCTCGGCGACGAAGGCCTCGGCGTTCTGGAACGGCTCGTAGGCCGCGGTGACGATGCCGAGCTCGACCGGTCGGTGTCGGGGTCGTCGCGGACGGTCATCCGGCCCTTCTCCGACGGCACGATCTTGCCCTCGGAGAAGCCGTAGACCGGGACGGTCCGGACCGTGTAGTCCGCCCGCGCGAGGCGAAGCGCCTCGGACGGGGTGAGCTCTTCGGGCCAGACGATGCCGAGGCGGTGCCACGCCGGGGTTCGGACAGAGACGAACGACGCGGT
The DNA here is from genome assembly GCA_021823365.1 of Actinomycetes bacterium. The sequence continues at coordinate 5,986 of JAKAOD010000145.1, forward strand.
GCCGTCGGCGAGCATTTCGAGGTTGTGTGACATGTCCTCCGATGATCATCACCCGCGCCACCTGCACGAGCGGGGCGGACAGCAGGGCGGAGACAACCGTTGCCATCGGGATGGTCCTGGCCGGGTGCCGCGTCGACCCCTGGCCCCAGTGACGCCTCGCCGGCGCCAGGCGCGAAACGGACCGGGCTCAAGAGAGCCCGGCCCCGCTGGCAGCCAGCCAGGAGCTATGAGCGTCCTGGCGGAACGTGACGCTTGGCTTGGCGTACCTCGGCAGCAAATCGCGCGAAGGAGCGCGGGCTCCTGAAGCGGATCGCCTCGTCCTTCGGGAAGGCGATGCCATGTGGCTGCAGCTCTTCGATACGAAGAGCTGACGGGTCGCTCGTGACGACGACACGAGGAAAGCCCAGGTCTCCTGCCGCCGCCGCACGGAGCGCGGTCCTCGTCGGATCCAAGAGGTTGGCCGGTACCGAGACCCCGCGCTCTGGTCGGACGAGCCCGCCACCGCTGTCTTGGGCCTGGTCGTAGACGAGGCTTAGGCCAGACCTCGTCTCTTCGAACTCCCAGCCGAGCACGTCGGTGAGCACCTGGCTCACCTCTTTGATGAGCTCATCGGTAAGGATGTGAGCGAAGTACTGATCGCCGACATAGGCGAAGACCCCGAGGGCGTCTGTCGCGTCGATGCCGGTGAGCGGCGGCACCTCTGGGAACCTGATCGCCGCCGACCCGATCTGTGACAGGGCGGCGGCGATCGTCGGGGCATCGAGGACGACCTCGATCGCGCCCATGCTCAGTCCAACGGGCCCCATGCGTCGTAGGCGGCCCGGAGCTCCTCGTCGCCCTCAAGAGCCTCACGCAGGACCGGCTTGGCCCTTCTTGAGATCTCGGCGACGACCAGGTCCGCTTGAGCCAGAGCCTCCGGGCTCGGGTCTGCCAAGGCCCTGGCCACAAGCTCGGGGATGTCCTCGATGCGGTAGCCGGATGCTGCAAGCCGCTCGGCTCCGTAGGCCTGGATCTGTGCGAGTCGCTGCACCCGCTCGTAGCGCTCCATGACCTTCATGGCCACTCGGAGGAAGGCACTGCGGTTCCCCCCGCCGAACACATCGGCAAGGTGATCGAGTCGGGCTCGGTCGCTCTCGTCGACAGCAAACCCGATCGTGTTCGAGGTCCTCATGGGACGAGCATACTGCCGTTGCCTACCGTAGGCAACGCCTTGTCGTGGGCGAGCTCCGGTCGTCGGTAGAGACACGGCAGGTGGTTCATCTCCCGAGGCCCAACGGGTTGCTGGTGACGCAGTCCACCTGCTTGTTCTGTCCGGGCGTTAGAGTGGTCCCGCCGCCTTCAAGCGGCGTTCCCGTTGGCTCGGATGAGCCGGCGCGAACGCTGGCTCGAGGGAGGTGACAACCACATGCAGCCCATCATCAGCAT
>JAKAOD010000146.1 GCA_021823365.1 Actinomycetes bacterium
TGCTGCACGTGGCCACGCCGACCGTGGTGAAGTCCGCGGCGAGGATGGAGTCATCAGGCTTGGTCAAACGACGACGCGACGAGGCCGACCGTCGGCTCGTGCGCGTCTACCTGACCGAGCGGGGACGCGCGGTCCAACGCGCGGTCGAACGCGCTCGGGACGAGCTCGAACAGCGCGCCACTGCGACGCTCACCGATACCGAACGGCGCGCCCTGCTCCGCTCGCTCCGCAAGATCATCGCCCAGCTCGCCGACGCCACGCCGATGGGCTGAACGCTTCGACCTCCGAGATGCGGCCGCCAGCTACGCCGACCGTTCCCTGTCACCTGCACCGCTCTTCTGCGATCGGGCAGCGATTTGACTGCGGCCCAGACGCGAAGCCGGATCTGAATAGGAAACGTGCATGGTATGGGCATGCCCTGTTCTGCCCTGCGCACGCCGGGGGACCGGCGGCAACCCTCCGGCGCGAAGGCGGCGTCTCACGCGAGCCGCACACGTCCCGCCACCGCGCATCTAGCAGCGAACACGTCCCGTGCAGAAGCTCCAGGAAGCGCCACCCCCGGTACCCGGCGGGCGCCGCGGCCTGCGAAGGTCATAAGACGAGGTCGAGCGTCCGGATCCGTTCCGGATCGGCGGTGACCTCGATAGCGACGACCTTGTCGTTGCGGATCACGAAGCGGAAGACTCCGACCGGACGCCCACCCGGCGCCCACACGGCCCCCGGCGAGCCGTCCACGAGCGCAGGCTGTGCGCCCGCCGCCCGGCCGGCGAAGGTCCGAGCAACAGCAGAGGCGCCGCGTAGCTCCTCTTCGAGAAGAGGTGCTCCGAACTTTGCCCGCATCGCCGTCGTCTTCACCGCCACGGCGTCGGCACGCAGGACCACCTCGGGGTCCAAGACGGCCAGGAGCGCGTCGAAGTCCCCGTCGCGCGAGGCGGCGAGGAAGGCCTCCACGACCCGCCGCTGGCGCTCGCGGCCGGCACGATCCGCAGCGGCCGCCCTCTCTGGGTCGGCGCCACCTTCTCCGGCGCGCACCTTGCGCCGGGCGCGGCTGGCGAGCTGTCGGGTGGCGGCCTCCGAGCGGTCGAGGATCGGGGCGATCTCCTCGAAGGGCACGGCGAACAGGTCATGGAGGACGAACGCCAGCCGCTCCGACGGAGCGAGGGCGTCGAGGACCACCATGAGCGCCGGGCCGATCGACTCGGCGAGCAAGGTGTCGTGGTCGGCCTCGTCGGCCGGTGCCGCCCTGGAGGTGTCAGGTACGTGGCCCCCGACCGCCTCCTCGGGGCGCGACCGGCGCGAGCGGAGCACGTCGAGGCAGATCCGGGCGACGACGGTGGTCAGCCATCCCGCCAGGTTGTCGATGCCGGCGGGGTCGTGCCGGGCGAGGCGGAGCCAGGCCTCTTGGACCGCGTCGTCGGCGTCGGCAGCCGAGCCGAGCATCCGGTAGGCCACCGCCTCGAGGCGGGGGCGGCTCTCCTCGAACGTCTCGGTCACCCAGTCGCTCACGGTCACATTCTCCGATCGCCGTCCGTCATAACAGTGACGGATCACCCCGCACCAATGTGACGAAGGAGGCTCGATGCAGCGGATGAAGAACCCGGGCATGGTCCTGCCCCAGGCCACCAAGGCCATCCAGGACCTGGTCAAGGCGACCATGTCGGCAGGCGTGCCCCAGAAGACCATGGACCTCGTCCACCTGCGCACCAGCCAGATCAACGGCTGCAGCTTCTGCGTCTCCTCGGGAGCCGAGGCGGCCAAGAAGGCTGCCGGCACCGACGACCGGCACTTCTCCCAGCTCTTTTCGGTGGCGGCCTGGCGCGAGGCGCCCTGGTTCGACGACGCCGAGCGGGCGGCCCTGGCGCTGGCCGAGGCGATGACCCGGCTCTGCGACCGGGCCGACGCCGTGCCCGACGAGATATGGGACGACGCGGCCAAGCACTACGACGAGCGCCGCCTCGCCGCCTTGGTCCTGTGGATCGCCACCAGCAACCTGTTCAACCGGGTCAACGTCACCGTCAGGCAACCGGCGGGAGAGGCGCCGTGGGGCTGAGCCGACAGGAGGCGTCCTGCGGGCACGCGAAGGCCCAGCCGAGTTCCAACGTGCGGCCGCCTGACGCATCCTCTGTCACCGGCCACGACACCGTCGCAGCCGAGCCGCCGCCGGCGGAGCGGCTGACGTTCAAAAGGAGACGCCCCATGGCGCCGTACCTCGCCCCGATCGAGAAGCCTCGGGGCCTTGTGATGAAGCTCGTGTACCTCTCTTCGGCCGCCGCCAGGCCGGCAAGGTGCTGGCCCCGATCAGGGTTCACTCGGCGCGCATGCCGCTCGCGTTCGGGAGCTTCTACGGCAAGCTCCCGAGGCTCGACAAGAAGCTCACCCTGGCGCCGCGCACCGCGCTGGCCATCCGCGAGCAGGTCGCGACGATCAACGGGTGCCTGTTCTGCATGGATGCCGCCCGGTGGCACGCGACGAGGCAATCACCCGAGGAAATCTCCCGGCTGGACGCGCTCGGGGAGCACCGGGCGAGCCCGCTCTTCACCGACGCCGAGCGCGCCGCCCTCGACCCAATCCCGGTCATGCTCGCGGCGGCCGCCAGCGCAAGCCGAGTTGTCCTCGCACGACGAGCGGTTCGCCAATGCCTAGGAAGGCAACGCCAGGCCATCTCGGCCGGTCTCGTATGACGATGACTCCACCTCGCGGCCGGCGCGAACCAGGTCGCAATCCAGGTGCCTTCGGCTGACGACGACATCCTGCCAGGGGCGCGAGCACTGGCCCAACTGCTCTGGGCACCCTTTCCCCTGCGGAGCGGCTGGCCTTCGTCCTCCACGACCTGTTCGACCTCACCTTCGACGAGATCGCCCCCATGGTCGGACGTACCGCGGCCACGACGCGCCAGCTCGCCAGCCGCGCGTCGCCGCGTTCGGGCAGCAGACATCCGGGGCCCCCGCCCCCGACCTCTCCCGACAGCGAGAGGTTGTCGACGCGTTCTTCGCTGCCGTGCACCGAGGTGACCTGGAGCTCTGGTGTCGGTACTCGACCCCGACGTCGTGCTGCGATCCGACGGCGGCAGTGCATTGCCAGAGGCCTCCATGGAGCTCCGCGGCGCGACCGCCGTCGCTCGCCGGACCCTCGACATCGCCAATGTCTCCCTGCCGAAGCTGCCGGTCCTCGTAAACGGAGCGGCTGGAGGAGTCGTGACCCTTGGTGACCAGCCGGTCGACGTCACGGGCTTCACCGTCTCCGGTGGAGAGGTGGCCGAGATCCACGTCATCCTTGGCCCTGTACGCGTTAGCCAGTTCCACATGCCCTTCGCCGGTATGTTGCCGCGACTACCCGACGGCAGACGGCGGGAGCACGAGCTGGGACTGCATGACGCGGGCGACCAGCCGGGCGTCGGCATCGACCAGGTCGGTCTCGATGACGATGATCCTGCGACCGCGCTGGAGCGGCCGAGAGCTGGCATCGACATGGGAGTCGGCGACTGCCCGGAGGAAGTTGGTCTTCGACTCGATCGTGGTCGTGGATGCGCCATCGGGAAGGTTGAGATGTGCGCACAGACCCCCGGTACTGTCCGCGAGCGCCATGAGCGCCCCGCCGTGGAGGACACCTCCGGCGGTGCAGAGCCGCTCGTGCCAGACGAGGCGGGCTCGGACCTCGTCCGGGCCCGCCGCGAGCAGTTCGATGCCGAGCGTCTGAGCGAAGGGCATCAGTGTCAACAGATCGGGATGGCTGTCGGTCATGTGGACCACCTCGATCTGTCGTTGGCGAGGCGCCGCAGCAGCTCGGCGCTCTCAGCGTCGGCGGGCAGGAACGTTTCGACGGCGAGGTCAGCGGAGGTCACCTCGATGGGCGCACCGAGGGTGGTGATCACTGAGAACAGCCGCGCCCCGCCCAGGCGCGTGGCGAGCTCGAAGCTCCCGAGGAGCGGGCCGCCCGGCCCAGGGTCCACGGAGGCGTCGGGGTCGGGCAGGTACCCTTCGAGCTCGTCGAGTAGGACTGCCAGCTCCTCATCCGCACCGTCGAGGGACTTGCGCCGCAGGCGCTCGAAGAAGGCGAGGTTGCACGTCGGCGAGGGCACCGAGATGCGCGGCAGGCCGCCAGGGTGGAATGCGAGGCGCAGCACGTTGACTGGCGGCTCGAGGAGGGCGGGATCGACCCCGTCGGTGAGAAGGCCGGCCGCGTCGTTGGCCGCGAGCAGCTTCCAGGTGCGGTCCACCACCAGAGCAGGGTTGGGCTCCAGCCCGGCGAGCATGAGCCCGAGGGCGTGGCGGAGCGCCTCCATGTCCGGGTGGTCGTAGGGGCGCTCGGGGTGCTCTGGCGCGTAGCCGGCGGCAAGGAAGAGCCGGTTGCGCTCGCGAAGCGGCATGTCGAGACGCACGGCCAGATGGGCGAGCAGCTCCCGGCTGGCCCTCGCCCGCCCCGTCTCGACGAAGCTCAGATGCCTGGTGGACACCCCCGACGCCAGCGCCAGATCGAGCTGGCTGAGGCGCCGGCGGAGGCGCCAGGTTCGGAGCAGGTCACCGGGCCCCTGCCTGTCCTGGCCAAGGACGGCGGTGCTCGACATGTGACGACCATAGAGGCCGGACCGCGGCGACTCCATTACCTGGCAGGTAATCGACCCTGCTACCAGCAGCGGCGCACGCTGGAGCGGTGAGCATAACCCGACCGCACGCCCTCGCCCCGACAACCTGCGCCGCCGGCAGACCCCGAGCCTCCACGAGGAGCGCTCTCGGCTTCTGGTTGGCAGCGGCCACCTACCTCGTGCTGCTCGCCGGCACCAACATCCCGACCCCCCTCTACGGCCACTACGCGTCGGCGTTCGGGTTCGGTCCCGCCACCCTGACCGCCATCTTCGCCGTCTACGTCGCAGCGCTCGTGCCCTCCTTGTTGTTCGTCGGACCGCTCTCCGACGCCATCGGCCGCCGGACGGTCCTGTTGCCGGCCATCGGTCTCGGCATCGTGGGTGGTGCGCTCTTCGTCGCCGCCCAGGGAGCCGCTTGGCTGTACGCCGCCCGCCTGGTCCAAGGGCTCGCCCTCGGCGCCGCCTCCGGACCGGTCACGGCCCTCATCGTCGAGCGCGAGCCGAACGCCGATCGCAGACGAGCAGCGATGGTGGCGGCCGTGGCCGCGGTCGCAGGCGTGGGGTCAGGACCGCTCCTCGGAGGCCTTCTGGCGCAGTACCTGCCCGCCCCCACCGTGCTCCCCTACCTGGTCGAAATAACCCTTCTCGTCTGTGCGGGCGTGGCCACCGCCCTCCTCCCCGACCCCACCAACCGGCTCCCCTACCGGCCGAGGCGCCCCTCCATCCCCGAGGGCATCGGGGCAACGTTCGCCGTCTCAGGAGCGACTTCGTTCGTCACCTGGGCCGTCACCGCCATCTTCCTCACCCTCGTCCCCTCCTACGCCGCCGCACTCACCCACTCGGCGAACCTCGCCCTCGAAGGGGTCATCGTGGCCGTGCTCTTCGCCGCCTCGGCGCTCACCCAACGGTTCACCTTCGGAAAGAATCCCCTCGCCCTCCAACGCATCGGGCTCGCCGCGCTCGTCGCAGGTGTCGGCCTCTTGTGCTGGGCCGGCGTGGCGGGCTCGGTCTGGCTCCTTCTCGCCGCCAGCGTCGTCGCCGGGACCGGCCAGGGCATGGCCTTCCTCGGCGCGATGACCGAGATCAACGCCGTCGCCCCGCCCCAGCGCCACGCCGAGGTGCTCTCGAGTTTCTATGTCGTCACCTACCTCGGGACCGGTATCCCCGTCCTCGGTGTCGGGTTCCTCGCCACCGCCATTGGGCTTCTGTCCGCCGTCGAATGGTTCTCCGCCGGCGTGGCCGCCGCTGCCATCGTGCTGCTCGGCGCGCTCCTGCGTCAGCCGAGCCGTACTCCTTCCGCCCAGGTTCGTCCCGAAGCACGCCCCGACCAACGGTCGACATCGCAAGGCGTCGACGCCACCGGAGCCACCAGCTCCCCAGCTGGGCGATGAACACCGACCGTCTCGTCGCCGCCTACGACGATCTCCTGACCGCCGCGGCGCTGCTCGACCCGGCCAGCCTCGCTGCAACACAACGAGACGAAGCCGAATGGCTCATCGCCCACCTGATCCTGAGTGACCCGATCCTCATCGCCGGCACCGACCACCTGCTCGCAGGAGCCGACACCGTCGTCGTCGACAACCGCCACGCCACGGACGACGACGCCATCACGGCTGTGCTCGCGTCCCTCTCCCACCACGACCGCATCGAAGCCATCAAGCACAACGGTGGCGAGCTCATCGACAGGCACCGCCGAATCCCCGAGACCGCCGGCACCGCGATGGTGCGGCTCGTCCTCCACGACCGACACGGCCAGCTGACCCACCAAGGCACCACCACCTGGGCCGAGCTCCTCACGGCACGAGCGGACCAGCACCTCCTCGGCCACGCCCGTACGCTGCGACGCATCGCCGATCCTCGTTCGTGACGCCGACCGCCACCGACCGGCCTCTCAGTTGATCAGTGCAGATGCACAGGGCTGCACCAGGGCTGCCCTCTGCACCCGCTCATGTCCGGACCGGGTCATCGCGAAGCCGAAGCTCGCGAACAGCGTACGCAGCGACCACCTGCATAGGGCGACGTGCGTAGAGTGGATCAGGCCCCGAGAAACCCCGATTCGACCCCGGGCCGGACGCGAAAACGATGATGGCGGGGGCGGTGTCCGGCTTCAGGAGATCCCGGACACCTGTAGCGAGACATGCCGGACATGAGCATGGAGGTCCGCACGGATCTGGCAGGCTATGTCATCAATGCCTTCTTGGCCGAAGGCAAGAGCGTGAAGGAGGTGTACGAGCCCACGACCTCTCCCGTAGCTGGCTCTACGAACTGCTCGCCCGCTATCGCGCACGCGACGACGAAGGGCTCAAGGCGCAATCGCAGCTGCGGCCCAGTCGGTCCATACGCCGGGCGACCACGGCTACGCCGTGATGGGGAGGGCGGGAGCGCCTGCAGCAGCGCAACACGCGCCGGGTCGACCACGGCTTGAGCTACGGCCCACGCCTCGCCTGCACGGTCGGAGCGGGCGGACTCCATCGGAGCACATACGATTTCGAGCCCTGCCACGACGGCGCGAGCTCGACCGCCGGCCTGGAAGCTGAGTGTTCGAGCTTGACCTCGCGAGTGGCCGGTTCCACCAGATTCGGGCCGTACGCAACCCCGACGAGCTCCCGGCGCGGGAACACGTGCTGACACCGCCAAAGGCAGCTCCATCGACGTCTCGATGGCCGATGGCTATCCGAACTGGCCGGGCCGGTAGTCACCGCCAGGCCGGCGGGTGATGACGTTCAGCCGGTTCCAGGCGTTGATCTCGGCGATGAGCGACACGAGCGCGCCGAGCTGGTCATCGTCGTAGTGCTTGGTCGCATTGTTCCAGGCATCGT
>JAKAOD010000147.1 GCA_021823365.1 Actinomycetes bacterium
TCTCGCCTCGAACGAGAGGCGGGTCCGCGTCGAGCTCTCGAAGAACACCGTCGCCACGGTCCGCCCGCGAAGGGCCGGCACCTTCGGGATCGGTCGGGCGGCGACCTCGGCGAAGGAGTCGGCGAGGTGGAGCAGGTCGACGATGCGGTCGCGCCCGAGCTCGGCGACCGAGAGCAGCCCGGGCCGGCTCATGCCCCCGCCTCGCATATCGCCACGCCCCACTCGCCGACCTCGACGGTCTCGTCGCGGCGAGTCGGGAGGTTCTTGCCGACGTAGTCGGGGCGGATCGGCAGCTCACGATGCCCGCGGTCGACGAGCACCGCCAGCTGCACCGCCCGGGCCCGGCCGTGGTCGGTCAAGGCGTCGAGGGCGGCGCGCACCGTCCTCCCGGTGTAGAGAACGTCGTCGACGAGCACGACGACCTGGTCCGTGAGCTCGGCCGGGATGGCGGTCACCGACTCGGCACGAACCGGCCGGATCCGCAAGTCGTCCCGGTAGAAGGCCACGTCGAGCCGGCCCAGGGGGACCGGCGCGCCGGAGATCGCCTCGAGATGGCCGGCGATGCGCCCGGCGAGGGGGACCCCACCCGTCTGCAGCCCCACGACGACGAGCCGCGCCGTGCCGTGGTTGCGCTCGACGACCTCGTGGGCGATACGGACGAGCGCGCGACCGACGTCGTCGGCGTCCATGACGATCGACCGCCGGGCGGAGAGCGATGCGCCGCCGGGCGCGATCCCCCGCTCACGCTCGGCCACGACGCTCCTTCACCGTCCGTACGGGCCTCGCCGGACCCGCTTCACGTACCGAGCAAGGCTACCGCAGCACGGGCCGGCGTGAGCTCCTCGGCAATCCCGGCGCAGCGACCGCACGCGGGCCGGCGTGACCTCCTCAGCAATCCCGGCGCAGCGACCGCACGCGGGCCGGCGGACTACCGCAGCTCGAGCTCGTCGCTCCCGTACTCGACGCCGACGGGCTCGAGGACGACGCGTCGGGGACCTCCGACGACCCGGCCCGCCTCGAGAGCGCGGTACCCGAGCTCCGTGGCGAGCTCGACGGCGCGCCCGGCCCAACCGGGCGCGACGTAGCAGGCGAGCCCGACCCCCATGTTCAACGTCCCGTACGCCTCGCGGGGCGAGAGACCGGTGCCGTCTGCAAGAAAGCCGAGGACCTCGGGGACCTCGGGCAGGCGCTCGACGACGTAGCCGAGGTCGCGCCGCGCCCGCATGAGCTTGCGCAGGCCGTGGCCGGTGACGTGGCTCAGGTACCGGACCGGTAACCGCTCCTCGAGCAGCCGCTCGACGAGTCGCACGTAGATCACGCTCTCGTCGAGCAGGGCCTCGCCGAACGCCCGCCCGCCCGGGAGTGCCGTCGCGAGCCCCGCCGGCAGCCGGGCAGCGAGGTCGCGGGCGAGCGAGGCGCCGTTGGCGTGGAGGCCGGACGAGGCGACGAGGACGATCTCGTCCCCCGGCTCGAGGGTCTCGCCGAGGAGGGGCTCGATGCCGTCGGGGACCCTGCCGACGGCGCTCGCCGCGAGGTCGACCTCCTCGGGAGCGACGATCCCGTCGAGCGTCGGGGACTCTCCCCCGCCCCACGCCGCGCCCGCCGCCGCGCAGGCGCGACGGAAGCCCGCGACGAGCGAGGCGTGGCGGTCACCGGCGTACCAGCCGGCGGAGCCGGTCGCGAAGTACGCGTTGACGACGAAGGGCAGCGCCCCGACACAGGCGCAGTCGTTGACCGCGGCGGCGACGGTGTCGTACCCGATCGCCTCGAAGCGGCCGGCGCCGCCCGCCGCCTCCCAGGCGCGGGCGATCGCCGATTTCGTCCCGAGGCATTCGAGCACGAACCCGAGCCTGAGCCCGCCGACGTCCACGACGACGGCAGGCTCGCCGCGCGAGGTGTCGTCGAGGGCGGCGCCGCGGAGCGCCGCGTAGCCGGTCGTCGAGGCGGCCGCCGCCAGGGCGGCGCGCTTGGCGGCGTCGAGCGTCGCGTAGTCGACCCCGGCGCGCCCGTAGGCGTCGCTCACCTGCCCGCCGCCTCGCTCGCACGCGCCCCCGGCGCTAGACCCGCGAGCACCCCGTTGACGAAGCGTCCCGAGCCGGCGGTCGAGTACTGCTTGGCGAGCTCGACCGCCTCGTCGATCACCACCGCGACGGGAACGTCCGGGCGGCAGAGGAGCTCGAACACGGCGATGCGCAGCAACTGGCGATCGACCGCCGGCATCCGGCCGATCGCCCAGGCGCGCGCCTTGTCGGCGAGGAGCGCGTCGATCTCCGCCATGCGCCCCCCCACACCCCGGACCAGCTCCTCGGCATAGGGCTCGGGGCGCACGGGCAGCTCGGCGAGCACCTCCTCGGTCGAGATCCCCTTCGTCTCCGCTTCGTACAGCAGGCCGAGCGCCCGCTCCCTGGACCTCCGGCGCTCGCCGGCGAGAAGTGGGCGGTCGTCGCGCTCAGGCCCTCGTGAGGTACTCACCGGTCCGGGTGTCGACCTTGATCCGGTCGCCCGGGTTGACGAACAGCGGCACCTGGACGACATGGCCGGTCTCCGTCGTCGCCGGCTTGCGCGCCCCCGAGACCCGGTCGCCCTGGAGTCCCGGCTCGGTCTCGGCAACGGCGAGCTCGACCGCCGCCGGCAGGTCGACGTCGACGATCTCCCCGCCGTAGAGCTCGAGCACGACCGAGTCGCCCTCCTTCAGGTACGCCGTCGAGCCGCCGAGCGACGCGTCGGCGACGCTCATCTGCTCGTAGCTCGTCGTGTCCATGAAGACGTACTCGCCGCCGTCCCGGTACAGGTACTGCATCTCGCGCTTGTCGATGAGCGCCTGCTCGACCTTCTCCTCCGAGCGGAAGGTACGTTCGATCACCGCTTTCGTGCGGAGGTTCCGGAGCTTGGTCCGGACGAACGCCCCGCCCTTGCCGGGCTTCACATGCTGGAACTCGACCACGGAGAAGAGCCCCTCCGGCAGGTCGATCGCCATGCCGTTCCTCAAGTCGGTGAGCGTTATCGCCATCAGAGCGTGTAGTCCTTCGTCGATTTCGTCAGGGCGCGACCGCCGGAAGGTCCGACGAGCACGGTGTCCTCGATGCGCACTCCACCCCGGCCGGCGAGGTAGGCGCCCGGCTCCACCGTCACCACGGCGCCAACAGGCAGGATATCAGCCGAGTCCTTCGACACCGCCGGAGCCTCGTGGATCTCGAGGCCGACGCCGTGGCCCGCCGAGTGCAGGAAGGCGTCTCCGAAGCCGGCGTCGGCGAGCGTCTCCCGGCAGGCCCGGTCGACCTCGGAGGCCGGCACGCCTTCGGCGACGGCGCGAAGACCCGCCCGCTGGGCGGCGAAGACGGCGTCGACGAGATCGACGAGGTCCGCCGGCGGCTCGCCGACGCAGAAGGTCCTGGTCATGTCCGAGCGGTAGCCGTCGACGGTCGCGCCGAAGTCGAGCACGACGAGCTCGCCCGGGCCGATCGCCCTCGAAGTGGGCCGGGCGTGGGGCATGGCGCTGTTCGGGCCGCTGGCGACGATCGTCTCGAAGGCGGCGCCAGACGAGCCGCGCCGGCGCATCTCGGCGTCGAGCTCGGTCGCGAGCTCGCCCTCGGTGCAACCCTGGGCGAGCATCGGCTTCAGCTGGGCGATGGCGACGTCGGCGACGTCGCACGCCGCCTCGATGCGGGCGATCTCGCCGGGGTCCTTCACCTGGCGCAGCTCCTCGACGACGCCGAGGGTCGGGACGAGCGACGAGCCGTCGAGCAGCTCCGCCAGCTGGCGCTCGAGCGCCCAGGTCACGGACCTTGCCTCGAGCCCGACACGCCCGATGCCCGCGGCAGCCCGTCCGAGCGCCTCCATCTGTCCGGCGACGTTGGCGATCTCGAGCTCTGCGTCCACGCCGGCACCGGCGAGCTCCGCTGCCGCCTGATCGCGATATCGGCCGTCCGTCAGGAGGAGGCTGCGGCCGGGCGCGACGAGGAGGATCGCCGCCGAACCGGTGAAGCCCGCGAGGTACCGGACGCTCTCCAGCTTCGTGACGAGGAGCGCGTCGCACCCGGCGTCGTCGAGCCGGTCGCGGAGCCGGCCGAGGCGGCCGGCGACGTCCATCGGCGGCAGCTCGTCGTGGGCGAACGCCGGTCGCACCGCGGCGAACCTAGCTCAGGGTCCCTGGTTGCGGAGGAGGGCCGGGTCGGAGGAGCGCAACAGGCGCGCCGCCGCCTCGACGGCGAGCTCGTACCCGACCGCGCCAAAGCCCGCGACCGTGCCGTCGCAGACCGGCGCGAGGACCGAGCGCCGCCGCCAGGGCTCGCGGGCGTCGGGGTTCGACAGGTGCAGCTCGACGACCGGGCCGGAGAAGCTGGCGAGGGCGTCGTGGAGCGACCAGCCGTAGTGGGTGATCGCGCCGGCGTTGACGACGATCGCGGCAGCACGGCCGCGCGCCGCGTGCACCGCCTGGACGAGGTCGCCCTCGCGCTCGCTCTGCAGGTGCTCGAGGACGAGCCCGAGGCGTTCCGCGGCCGCGGTGGCACGAGCCACGTGATCGGCGAGGGTGGCGGTGCCGTGCACGTCGGGCTGGCGCTCGCCGAGAAGCGCCAGATTGGGCCCCGAGAGGAGCACGACGAGCGGCGTGCTCATGCGCCCGTCTCCCCCGCGTCCCGCGGGGCCGTGCCCGCCTGCTCCCCGGCCAGCAGGCCGACGAGCGCTTGCTCGACCACGCGGCGCTCGACGCCCCGCACCGGCTCGACGCCCGAGGGCCCGTCGAGGACGAAGGTGAGCCCTTCGGTCGCCTTCTTGTCCCTTGCCATCCACGCGAGGAGCTCTGCGGGGTCGGCGCCCGCCGGGATCTCCGTCGGCAGGCCGTAGCCGGCGACGACCTCGACGTGCCGCTCGACGCGGGCGTCGTCGATGCGCCCGAGCAGCCGGGCGAGACGCGCCGCGAAGACCAGGCCGATCCCGACCGCCTCGCCGTGGCGCAGCCCGCCGCCGGGTCGGGCGAGCGAGGCCGCCTCGACGGCGTGGCCGAGGGTGTGGCCGTAGTTGAGGATCATGCGCCTGCCGCTCTCGCGCTCGTCGTCGGCGACGACCGACGCCTTGCACGCGACGCAGCGCGCCACCTGCTCGGGGAGCGGGAGCCGGTCGAGGTCGTCGACGCCGAGGAAGGCGTACTTCGCCATCTCGCCGAGGCCCGAGCGCCACTCCCGCTCGGGCAGGGTCGAGAGCGTCGCAGTGTCGCAGACGACCCCGAGCGGCTGCCAGAAGGCGCCGACGAGATTCTTGCCCTCCGGCAGGTTCACGCCGGTCTTGCCCCCGATCGCCGCGTCGACCTGCGCGAGCAGCGTCGTCGGGACGTTGACGAGGTCGAGGCCACGGTGGTAGCAGGACGCGGCGAACCCGGCGACGTCGGTGACCACCCCGCCGCCGACGGCGACCACGACGTCGTGGCGGGTGATGCCTGCACGAGCGAAGGCGCGGCAGAGATCTTCGATCGTGCGAAGAGACTTCGCTCCCTCGCCGTCGGGAATCGTCACCCGCACGACGTCCACACCGAGGTCGACCTCGACGCCGATGCCCTCCTGCGACACCACCCCGGCGCGCCGCACCCGGTCGGGCAGCAAGGCCCCGAGGCGCCGGAGCGCTCCCGGCCCGACGAGCGTCTCGTAGGGGCGGCCCGGGACCTCGACCGGCACGCGCCGGACGAGGGCGGCGAGGAGGGTGTCGGCGGCGGCTCGAGGCTCGAGGCCGTCGACGTCGACCGTCGCCGACGCGAGCTCGGCGTAGAGGGGATAGCGCTCGGCGATCAGCCGCGGCACTGCCGTGGCGGGATCCGGCCGGAGCAGCACCCGCCCCTCGCCCCGGCCGAGGCGGGCGACGAGCGTCTCGGGTGTCGCCCTCAGCCAGACGACGCTCCCCGCCGACGCGAGCAGGCGGCGGTTCGCCGGGTCGAGCACGGCCCCGCCGGCGACCGAGATCACCGACGGGATCGCGCGGTGCGCTGCGTCGGCGAGCGCCTTGCTCTCGGCGGCCCGGAACGCCGGCTCGCCCGAGACGGCGAACATCTCCGGCACGCTCATGCCCGTCGCCTGCTCGACCTCGACGTCGCTGTCGACGTAGGGGCGCCCGAGGAGCTCGGCGACGAGACGGCCGACGGTCGTCTTCCCGGCACCCATCATCCCGACGAGCAGGACGTGGTCGCTCGAGGGCCTCATCGCGCTCCCGCCATCGCCGGGCCCGGGGCGCGCGAGGGCCTCATCGCGCTGCCGCCATCGCCGGGCCCGGGGCGCGCGAGGACCTCATCGCGCTGCCGCCATCGCCGGGCCCGGGGCGCGCGAGGACCTCATCGCGCTGCCGCCATCGCCGGGCCCGGGGCGCGCGAGGGCCTCATCGCGCTGCCGCCGCAGGGGCGGCCGGAGGTTCCTCACCGGTCGCTGCCGCCGGCCGCGACCCGACGGCCACCGACGGCGTCTCGTCGAGGGCGGCGAGGTACCCGTCGCGATTGCGGACGAGCTCTGCGAGCGAGTCGCCGCCGAACTTGCGCAGCGCCTCGCCTGCCAGCACGAGCGCCACCATCGTCTCGGCGACGACGCCCATCGCCGGCACGGCGGTCACGTCAGTGCGCTCCTTGAACGAGACAGTCTCCTCTTTCGTCACCACGTCGACCGTCTTCAGCACCGGCCGGTTGAGCGTGGCGAGCGGCTTCATCGCGGCGCGAGCGACGACCAGCCCGCCGATCGAGATCCCTCCCTCCACGCCGCCGGCGCGGGTCGTCTCCCGCACGTAGGAGCCGGAGGCGGCATCGTAGGAGATCGCGTCGTGCGCCTCCGAGCCGCGCCGGCGGGCGAGGTCGAATCCGTCCCCGAGCTCGACGCCCTTCACCGCCTGGATGCTCATGAGCGCTTGGGCGAGCAGCCCGTCGAGCTTGCGGTCCCAGTGGACGTGGCTGCCGAGGCCGACGGGCACGCCGTAGGCGAGGACCTCCGCGACGCCGCCGAGCGAGTCGCCGACCTTGGCGGCCGCCTTGATCTCGGCGACCATCGCCTCGCTCGCCGCTGGGTCGAAGCAGCGCACCGGCGAGTCGTCGATCGCCTCGAGGTCCTCCGGCGCCGGCCGCAGGCCGGGAGGAGCGCTCGTCCCGCCCATCGACACGACGTGGCTGAGCACGGCGATGCCGAGGTGGGACAGGAGCGCCTTGGCGAGCGAGCCGGCCGCGACCCTCGCCGCCGTCTCGCGTGCCGACGCGCGCTCGAGCACGTCACGGGCGTCGCCGAACCCGTACTTCAACATCCCCGCAAGGTCGGCATGGCCCGGGCGCGGCGCGGTGAGGACCTTCGACGGCGTCCCCGGCGCGGGCGACATCTCCTGCTCCCACTTCGGCCACTCGGTATTGGCGATCTCGATTGCGACCGGCGAGCC
>JAKAOD010000148.1 GCA_021823365.1 Actinomycetes bacterium
GAGCGGAGTAAGTATAGCCGTGTCCAAAGACGCCATAGCGATCCTAGAACTCTTCGATGATGTCCCAGATCTTTGGTGAGACAAGGCATGCAGACAGAGGCATGTAGGCGGAGGTGATCCCCTTGGCCACGGTAATCAGGTCGGGCTCGAGCCCGAAGACCTCGGTGCCCCACCAATCGCCTAGGCGGCCGAAGCCTGTGACAACCTCGTCGGCGATGAGCAGGATGTCGTAGCGCTTAAGGACCTCGCCGACCGCCTCGAAGTAACCGGCCGGCGGGACTAGCACGCCGCCGGCGGCCTGAACAGGCTCGGCGATGAACGCGGCCACCGTCTCCGGTCCCTCAGCGAGGATGATCTCTTCGAGGTCCCGGGCTAGCTTGGCCGAGAACTCGGCGTCGCTCATCCCGGGCTCGGCCTCCCAGAGCCGGTGCGGTGCAGTGGTGTGGCGAATCATTGGCAGCGGCACGTCAAATCCGTCGTGGAGGTTGTCTAACCCGGTGAGACCCGACGTGAAGATGGTGACGCCGTGATAGCCGCGCTGCCGGGCGATGATCTTCTTCTTCTGCGGTCGGTCGAGAATGTTGTTGTAGTACCAGACGAGCTTCACTTGCGTGTCATTGGCGTCCGATCCGCTGTTGCCGAAGAAGACCTTCGACATCGGTACGGGCGAGGTCTCGATGAGTCGCTCGGCCAGCAAAGTGGACTGGTCGTTTCCCATCCCCGAAAACGAGTGGTAGTAGTTGAGGCGGGCCACCTGCTCGTGCATCGCGTGGGCCATGTCGGGGTGGGAATACCCGATGTTTACGCACCACAGCCCCGCCATCGCGTCGAGATAACTCCTTCCTCTCGAGTCGTAGAGGCGTGAGCCTCGGCCCTCAACGATCATCAGCGGGCCTTGGCGCCCGTGGTCCCGGACCGCGGTGAAGGGGTGGAAGACGTAGTTCTTGTCGAGCTCGTCGAGAGACGCCGCTGAGACCTCAGCCGTGGAGTCAGGACTCACGCTCTCTCACCCCTCTCTCAGCCTCGCGTGGTGTTCGCCAGGCGTACATAAGTGCGATTGACGCACAATCATGATCGCAGTATATAGAGACTCATGACCCCCTCCGCAAGCGAAGCCGCCACGCTCGAACGAGCTCTCGAGGGCCCTCGGCTGGCGGGGCTGCTCCAGGACGGGCTCCTGATCGACGGGTCATGGCGTGCTCCGGCCTCCGGCGAACGCCTGGCGGTCACCGACCCGGCGACCGGGATCGTCGTCGCCGAGATCGCCTGCGCCAACGCCGCGGAGGTACTCGAAGCCATTACCTCGGCACGAGCAGCCACGGACGGCTGGGCGAAAGCAACCGCGACGGAACGTGCCGACGTCCTGATGACCTGGCGAGACCTGGTATTGCAGGCCACCGAGGAGCTCGCCGTCCTCCTCACAGCCGAGCAGGGCAAGCCCCTCGGCGAGGCTCGAGGCGAGATCAGCTACTCAGCCGCCTTCATTCGATGGTACGCCGAGGAGTGCAGGCGTTCATACGGCGAGATCATCCCCACCAATCGGTCCGGACGGCGTCTGCTAGCTGTACGGCAGCCGGTCGGTGTAGTCGCGGCGGTGACGCCATGGAACTTTCCGGCCCTGATGATTGCTCGCAAAGTCGCCCCCGCCATCGCTGCCGGGTGTGGCGTCGTCTTGAAGCCCGCGTCCGAGGCACCGCTGTCGGCCTTGGCCCTAGCCGAGCTCGGTCGACGCGCCGGGCTCCCGCCTGGGGTCTTCAATGTCGTGCACGGCGACCCCGCGGTCGTTGGTCCCGTCCTCGTTGCGAGCCCTGAGGTGCGAATGCTGACCTTCACGGGCTCGACCGAGGTCGGCCGACTCTTGATGGCCCAGTGTGCCCCGACAGTAAAGAGGCTCGCCCTCGAGCTCGGTGGCAATGCCCCCTTCATTGTCTTTTCCGACGCCGACTTGGATACCGCGGTACCCGGCGCGATCGAGGCGAAGTTCCGCAACGGGGGGCAGACCTGTACCTGCGCGAACCGGTTCTACGTGCATGAGGCCGTCCGCGACGAGTTCATCGAGCGCTTCTGCATTGCCGTCCGAGCTTTACGCGTTGGAGCGGGCTTCGAAGAGGGGGTGGCGGTCGGCCCCCTCATTCATGATCGAGCAATGGACAAGGTGGAACGTCATGTCCGAGACGCCGTCTCGCGCGGGGCCTCCGTGGTGACCGGCGGTAGGCGCCACCCACGAGGGGGAACATTCTTCGAGCCCACCGTTCTCGTCGACGTGGATGCGTCCATGGAGGTCACCCAAGCCGAGACTTTCGGTCCGGTGGCTCCCATCATCACATTTCGTGAGGAGCACGAAGTTGTGTCGATGGCCAACGCCACGGAGTCTGGTCTCACCGCGTATTTCTACACCCGCGACCTCGCGCGAGCCGTCCGCATCAGCGAAGCCCTCGATTTCGGCGTCATCGGCGTCAACACCGGATCCATCTCCTACGAGGGCGCGCCATTCGGTGGGGTCAAGCAGTCCGGCCTTGGACGCGAGGGCTCGAGACACGGACTAGACGAGTTCACTGAGCTCAAGTACCTCTGCATTGACGGGATCTGAGTTGCAGCTTGGTCAGTCGAACGAGCTGACCCTCCCAGGGGGCTTGCCGCTTCGACAGCGAGGCCCTGCCTCAGGTGTCGCCTGCCAGCGGCATGGGACCACCTGCCTGCTGAAATTGGCGCTTCCGGCTTTTGAGTGGGTGAGCTGCTCGAACTGATGTTCGCTAGAACGACGTGGAGGTGCTCCGCGACGATGGCGCGATGCGTGACACCGAGCTCTACCGCCACCTGTTGGGACTCGTCGCCCCCTGGGAGGTGAGTCGAGTGGAGCTGTCCGTCGACGGCGGCCGGGTCGACGTGTGGGCGGAGCATCCGAAGCGCACTCGGTTCGCCTGCCCCGAATGCGGGGCGGAGTTGGCTGTCTACGACCACGCCGAGGAACGGGCCTGGCGCCATCTCGACAGCTGCGCGTTCTTGACCTACCTGCATGCCCGACCGCCACGCGTCTGCTGCCCCGCCCACGGGGTTCGACAGGTGGCCCTCCCGTGGGCCGAGCCGATGAGCCGCTTTACCGTGCTCTTCGAGCGCCTGGCGATCGACGTGCTGACGGAGTGCGACGTCGAGGGTGCCGCCCGGCTGCTGCACCTCAGCTGGGACGAGGCGTGGCACCTCATGGACCGCGCCGTCGCCCGGGGGCTCGCACGAAAGCCGCACGTCGTCCCGGCGCTGATCGGTGTCGACGAGAAGGCAGCGGGCCGGGGCCAGGACTACATCACGGTCGTGTCGAACATCGACACCGGCACGGTCGAGTACGTCGCCGACGAACGCCGTCAGACCAGCTTGGACGGCTTCTTCGAGAAGTTCAGCGCCGAGGAGCGCAAACAGATCGCGGCGGTGGCGATGGACATGTGGGACCCCTACATCACCTCTGCGCGCGAGCACCTCGAGGACGCGGACCAAAGGATCGTCTTCGACCGCTACCACCTCATGAAGTACCTGACCGGAGCCGTCGACACCGTGAGGAAACAGGAGCACCGGGCCCTCGCAGCTGCCGGCGACAGGAGCCTCTCTTCGACGAAGTACCTCTGGCTGTATTCGGCGGAGAACCTGCCCGAGCGCCACCAGGACCGCTTCACCGCCCTTCGTGGCAGTGACCTCAAGACCGCACGCGCATGGGCGATCAAGGAGAGCTTGCGGCACTTCTGGTCCTACAAGCGCCGGGGCTGGGGAGAGAAGCACTGGAAGCGTTGGTACTTCTGGGCAACCCACTCGCGCCTCCAGCCGGTGATCGATGCGGCACGCACCCTCAAGCGCCACGAGGCGGGGCTGATGTCGTACTTCGCCCATCGGGTGAGCAACGCCGGCGCGGAGGGCCTCAACTCACGCATCCAGGCGATCCGCGTGACCGCGCGCGGCTATCGCAACCGCGAGCACTTCAAGACCGCGATCTGGTTCCATCTCGGCGGTCTCCAGCTCCACCCGGTCACCCCGTGAACTGGGCGACCCACGGAGAACCCGGAAGCGCCCTGAAATTGCCAGTGGCATGGGACCACCTCGGTTGCCAGTCGTGGGACCACCCTGAGATCCACCACTTCCGGCCGAAGACAGATTCGGCTGGGCCTCCTAGCGGTCATCGGAGGAGGGCCCGTGGCATTCAGGGAGGTAACCGTGGTGCAGGTGAAAGAGGCGCTCAGGAGGTGGCTCGCCGGTGCCGGTGAGCGCACCATCGCCAAGGGCGTCGGCATCGACAGGAAGACGGCGCGGCGCTACATCGCAGCGGGGATCGAGGCCGGGCTCGACCGCTCAGGTGGCGAGTCGCAGCTGACCGACGATCTCCTCGGCCAGGTAGTCGAGAGGGTCCGTCCCCACCGGCCGGACGGCCACGGCGAGAGCTGGCGGGTACTCCTCGGAGAGGAAGAGCAGATCAAGGCATGGGTGAAGCAGGAGCTCACGGTGGTGAAGATCGGCATCCTCCTCTCACGAAAGGGCGTCGTCGTCCCGCACCGCACCCTCGCCCGCTTCGCCGTCGAACGCTGCGGTGCGAGCAGGAGAAAGACGACGGTCCGCGTGGCCGAGCCACCGCCCGGCTCGGAGTGCCAGGTGGACTTCGGGCGGCTCGGGCTCGTCCGCGACGGGGAGCGACACCGCGTCGCTCACGGCCTCATCTTCACCGCCTGCTACAGCCGGCACATGTTCGTGTGGGTGACCTTCACCCAGTCGCTCGCGGACGTGATCGAGGGTTTCGAGGCGGCGTGGCAGTTCTTCGGGGCCGTCTTCCCGATCGTGATCCCCGACAACATGCGCTCGATCGTCACCGCCGCCGAGAACACCGCCCCGAGGCTCAACGACACCTTCATGGAGTACAGCGAGTCCCGCGGCTTCCTCATCGACGCCGCCCGGGTCGCCACACCACCCATTGAACATGTCCTCCCGCACGAACACCGCCGGGGCTCGGATCCCTGAATCGACCCACATCTATGCCGGGAGGCCCACGAAGAGGAGGTTGCCCCATGTCCGTCGCGTCATATCCGGTGCATGTGGACGCCACGCTCGACACGAGGATGAGCCGCTGGTTGTGGCTGGTGAAGTGGCTGCTCGCCGTGCCGCACTACGTGCTGCTGGCCTTCTTGTGGGCGGCGTTCGTCGTGGTGAGCATCCTCGCCTTCTTCGCCATCCTGTTCACCGGGCGGTACCCCTCGAGCTTCTTCCAGTTCAACGTCGGCGTCCTGCGGTGGAGCTGGCGGGTGGCGTACTACACCTACGGGGCGCTCGGCACCGACCGCTACCCGCCGTTCACGCTGGCCGAGGTGCCGGACTACCCGGCCCACCTGCAGATCGAGTACCCGGGGCACCTCTCGCGCGGCCTCGTCCTTGTGAAGTGGTGGCTGCTCGCGATCCCGCACTTCCTCGTGGTCGGGGTCTTCCTCGGCGGCGGCACGTGGGCGCTGTGGCAGACGGACTCGCACACGCGGGGCGCACCCGGGCTCATCGGCCTGCTGGTCCTCATCGCGGCGGTCGTGCTGGCCTTCACCGGGCGCTACCCCCAGCAGCTGTTCGACTTCGTGCTCGGGATGAACCGCTGGGTGCTGCGCGTGGCGGCCTACGCAGGGCTCATGACCGACGAGTACCCGCCCTTCCGCCTCGACATGGGCGGGCACGAGCCGGTCGCCACGATGACCGTCCCGCCTCCGGCGGCCGCGTCGTGGCGGTCGTCATCGGGTCGGTGCTGGGACTCCTCTCCTTCGGCCTTCTCGCCGCCGGCGGGGTGGCGACGTGGGCGACGAACACCCAGCGGGACGCAGCCGGCTACCTCACGAGCGGCACGCGGAGCTTCGCGACGCCGTCGTACGCCGTCACGAGCGACGCGATCGACCTGGGCGGCTCGGCCGACTGGGTCACCGCGGGAGACCTCCTCGGCAGGGTGCGCCTCCGCGTGAGCCCCCTCGACCCGGAGCACGGCGTGTTCGTCGGCGTGGGGCCGAGAGCGGCGGTCGACACCTACCTGGCGGGTGTCGACCACCTCGTCGTCACCAACTGGGCCAACGGCGAGACCCGCACCGCGCCGGCCTCGGGCGCGGCGCCGGCGACGGCGCCTGCCCGCGCCGGCATCTGGACGGCACAGGCGTCCGGGAGGGGCACCCAGACCCTGAGCTGGCGGCCGACGAGCGGGCAGTGGGTCGTCGTCGTGATGAACCAGGACGCCAGCCGAGGGGTGGCGGTGAGCGCGAGCGCGGGGGCCAGCATCCCCGATCTCGGCCGGATCGCCGTCGGCCTGCTGGCGGCGGGCGCGGTGCTCCTGCTCGCCGCCGCCGTCCTGATCGCGGTGCCGGTGACGCGCGCGAGCCGGTGAGGGCGACTCCGCAGGTGACGGGACCCTTCGCTCGAGACGCCTCGAGGAGGGCACCTGGCCGCTCGAGGCGAGCCCGTCCGGCCGTGTCTCGTTCGACATCGACGGCGGAGCGGGCGAGCCCTCCCGCTGGGCGACCCTGGCGGCGATGCGCGTCCTCGCCTGGTGGGAGGGCTGAGGGCGGCTAGCCCGGAGCGGTGGCGGCCGTCCCCTGCTCGGACCGGAGCCGCTCGCTCACCACCTTCGAGGCCCCGCCCGGCTGCATCGTCACGCCGTAGATGACGTCGGCCGACTCCATGGTCCGCTTCTGGTGGGAGACGATCACGAGCTGGGCCTCGTGCCGGAACTCGTCGACGAGATCGAGGAAGCGGTGGAGGTTGACGTCGTCGAGGGCGGCCTCGACCTCGTCCATCAGGTAGAAGGGCGACGGCCGGCTGCGGAAGACGGCGAACAGGAAGGCGAGCGCCACGAGGGAGCGCTCGCCGCCCGAGAGCAGCGAGAGGCGCCGCACGTTGCGGCCCGCCGGGCGGGCCTCGATCTCGATCCCCGAGGAGAGCAGGTCGTCCGGCTCGAGGAGGGCGAGCCGGCCGGAGCCGCCCGGGAAGAGAGTCGAGAAGAGCTGCTCGAAGTGGGTGCAGACGTCGGCGAAGGCCTCCTCGAAGACGCTCACGATCTCCTCGTCGACCGCCTTGATGACCCGGTTGAGCTCGCGGCGCGTGCTCCGGACGTCCTCGAGCTGGGACGACAGGAAGCTGTCGCGCTCCTCGAGGGCGGCGAGCTCCTCGAGGGCGAGAGGGTTGATCGGGCCGAGCAGGCGAACCTCGCGCTCGAGCTCGCGGACGCGGGCGGCCGGCGGGATCCCGGGCGGCAGCTCCGGGCACGCGGCCCCGAGCGCCTCGGCCACCTCGGCGTCGAGGTCGTGGTGGATCGTCTCGATCGCCGTCTCGAGGCGGACCGACAGCTCGGCCCGCTCGAGCTCCCTGCGCTGGGCCTGCTCGTGGCACTCGGCGAGAT
>JAKAOD010000149.1 GCA_021823365.1 Actinomycetes bacterium
GACGCACGCTTACGCGCGGACGCGCGCGTGGTGGTGCTCGAGCGAACGCACGTCCGGGCTCTCGACCCCGCGTTCCTGACCGCGTCGCTGGGGCACGAACGTGTGCCGGTGGACGTCGTGACCGCGGACCTCTCGTTCATCTCGCTGCGGGCGGCGGTCCCCGTGCTCGCGGGACCGATCGTGCGCGCCGGCGGGCACCTCGTCCTGCTCGTGAAGCCGCAGTTCGAGGTGGGAAGGGTCGAGGCGTCACGGGGACGGGGGGTGGTGCGAGAGCCGGATCTGTGGCTGAGCGCGTTGCGCGCGGTGGCATCGTCGCTCGTGAGCGCCGGAGCGGCCATCATGGACGCCATGCGGTCGCCCATCGCCGGCGCGTCGGGGAACATCGAGTTCTTCCTGCACGCGGTGGCGCACTCGGGCGCGGGCAGCGAGGCGCTGTCCGAGGAGGCGGAGGAGAGGCTCCGCGTCGCGGTGTCCACCGCGACGGAGTAACCGCGCGGACCGTGGCCACCGTCGTCATCCTCGTGAACCCCGCGCGCGCCGACGCCGCGCGGCTCGCGTCCGAGGTGTCGGAGTGGCTCGAGCGCCGGAGCCACGGCGCACATGTCCTGCGGCTCGCCCCGGCGGACCGGGCCGAGGGGAGGGTGCCTGCCGGGGACCTCTCCGGGGCGGACCTCTCGGGCGCCGACCTCGCGATCAGCCTCGGGGGGGACGGGACCTTCCTGCGCCTCGTGCCGCTCGCCTACCGCGCCCGCGTGCCGGTTCTCGGCGTCAACTTCGGGCGGCTCGGCTACCTGCTCGAGGTCGAGCCGTCGGCGTTGTTCGAGACGCTCGAGCAGGCGTTGGAGGGGCGCGCGCCGATCGAGGACCGCCTCGTGCTCGCCGTGACCGTGCGCGGCGGGCTCACGGCGGCCGCCGGCGACGACCGTTCCCTCGAGGGCGACGGCGCGGTCTGCGCCCCGGGGGAGAGGTGGTGGATCGCCCTCAACGAGATGGTCGTGGAGAAGACGGTCCCCGGGCACGTGGTCGCGCTCGCGACGGAGGTCGACGGTGAGGAGTTCCTCTCCTACAAGGCCGACGGCCTCGTGGTGGCGTCGCCGACCGGGTCGACCGCGTACAACCTCTCCGCCGGCGGACCCGTGCTGGCACCCAACCTCCCGGCGATGGTCGTGACGCCGGTCGCTCCACACCTCGCGATCGACCGGAGCCTCGTGCTGCGTGCCGACCAGGAGGCGTCGGTCCGGGTGCTGCCGCCGCGCCCTGCGGTCCTCGTCGTCGACGGGCGCGAGGCCGGCCGCCTGGCACCGGGCGCCGAGGTCGCCTGCAGGGTCGCGCCCGAGTGGCTGCGGGTCGTGAGCGCGGGGAGCCGCGGGTTCGCGGGCCCGCTGCGGCGCGCGCTCACGCGAGGCGTGTGGCAATGACGTCACGGACCCCAGGGCGTGCCGCGGGCGGTGAGGACGCGCTGAGGGCGCGGTGAGGGCGGCGCAGTGCTGAGGGAGCTCCACGTACGCGACCTCGGCGTCGTCGAGGACCTCACGGTCGTCTTCGAGCCGGGCATGACGGCGCTCACGGGGGAGACGGGCGCGGGCAAGACCCTCCTCGTCCACGCGCTGGCGCTCGTCCTCGGCGGGCGCGCCGCGCCCGGGCTCGTGCGGGCGGGGGCCGACGAGGCGCTCGTGGAGGCTCGCTTCGAAGGAATTGCCGACGTGGCCGAGCGGGTCCTCGCGCGCGCGCTCCCGGAGTCCGGGCGCTCACGCGCCTGGGTCGACGGTCGCATGGCGCCGGTCGGCGCGTTGAGCGAGCTCGGCGCGGGGCTCGTCGACATCCACGGGCAGCACGATCAGCAGTCGCTGCTCGGGGTCGCGGGGCAGCGCGCGGCACTGGACACCTTCGCCGGGTGCGACCTCGTGCCGCTGGCAGGGGCGCGCGCCGCGCTCGCGGGCGTCCGTGCCAGGCTCGCCGCGCTGGGAGGGGACGACCTTGAGCGGGCGCGCCGGGCCGACCTCCTCCGCTACCAGGTCGCCGAGATCGACGCCGCTCGCATCGAGGACGACAGCGAGGACCGGGCGCTCGCCGAGGAAGAGGAGCGGCTCGCCGGTATGGCGGCCATCCGGGAGGCCGCGGCCAGGGCGTTCGCCGCGTTGCGGGGCGCGGACGAAGAGAGCGGGAGCGGGCTCGACGAGGGGGCTTCCGGCCTCGTGGGCCGTGCGCTCTCCGGGCTTTCGGCGCACCCCGCCCTCGAGGCGTGGGCCGGGCGGCTGCGGATCGCTGCCGCGGAGCTCGACGAGGTGGCGGGGGACCTGCGCACGATCGCCGAGACCTGGGAGGAGGACCCGGCCCGGCTCGCGGCGGTCCAGGAGCGCCGCCGCCAGCTCCAGGACCTCCGGCGCAAGTACGGCCCGACGCTCGCAGACGTCGTCGCCTTCGGAGCGTCCGCGCGCGCGTCGCTCTCGGAGTTGGAGGGCCAGGATGCGGAGGCCGCCGCGCTGGCGGGGCGCGCGGGTCTGCTGGAGGGGGCCGTGCGCGATGCCGAGCGCCGGCTTCGAGCCGTGCGCGCTGCGGCAGGACCCGCGCTCGGCGCAGCGGTGACCGCGCGGCTCCGGCTCTTGGCGATGCCCGACGCCGAGCTGCACGTGACGGTGGGCGAGGACGGCGCGGGTGACGCCGTCCGGTTCCTCCTCGCCCCGAACCGGGGAGAGCCCGCCCAGCCCCTTGGCCGCATCGCCTCGGGCGGCGAGCTCGCGCGCACGATGCTCGCGCTCCGCCTGGTGGTCGAGGGCGGCGCGACGACGATGCTCTTCGACGAGGTCGACGCGGGCGTGGGCGGCGCGGCGGCCCTCGCGCTCGCACGGGCGCTCCGGGAGGTCGCGGCTCGACGCCAGGTGCTGGTGGTCACCCACCTCCCACAGGTGGCCGCGTTCGCCGACCACCAGGTCGCGGTGCGAAAGCGCGTCGACGGAGGCGGGCGCACGGTCACGACGGCAGAGGTGCTCGGGCCCGACGCGAGGGTCGTGGCGCTGTCGCGGATGCTCTCGGGGCACCCCGACAGCGCGACGGCCCGTGCCCACGCAGCCGAGCTGCTGGAGGTGGGGACGCGGAGCGGCGGCGCGTAGCGCGGGGGCGGGGCAGCACACGGTGGCCGCGAACGAGTGAGATCCGGCAGCGGGGGCGGGGCGGGCGCGAACAGACCCTTGCGACAGTGGGACCCGCCACCTAGGATGCGGCAACTCGACGGGCGGGGACGCCTCATGGCCTCCGTCTCGTGGGGTGGCACGCGGCATCGGTACGGACAGGATCGTGCACCAGCGCGTGACGGCCCGGACTGCGGAACCGATACTTCGTGGTAGTCAGACGATGAAGCGTGGCGGTCCAAAAGGGGGGAGCAGTATGGCTGTTCCGGATCGGTCCCATCGTGCCGGCGAGGCTTGTTGGTCGAGGACGCGGAGGTGGCGGGCGCTCAGCACCGTCGGCTCCGCCGTGCTCGCCGCCGCGCTGGCCGGAGGTGCGCTCGCCGGCGCGAGCGCACCAGCCCGGCACGCCCGGCAGGCCGGGCGCCATCGTGGAGCGACATCGGGGTCGGTGACCATGTTCTCGGTCTCGGCCGTCACCGGTGCCGACTCCTTCGAGGGGCCCTACGCCGCCTCGGGCATCTACCCGGCGCTCTACACGATCAACAAGGCGGGCGGGGTGCTCGGGCACACCCTCGCCATCAGGGAGATCGACACGAAGAGCGACCCCGCCGACGCGCTCATCGACGCCGAGGAGGCCGCCGGCACCACGTCGAACGTGATCGGGGTCCAGGGGCCCGACAGCGGTTCCGCGTCGACGCTCGTGCCGTTCTTCGAGAGCCGCCACATCCCGATGATCGCGACGGCGGGCGAGTCGATCTACGACAAGAACACGCGCAAGTACTTCTGGCGGATGCTGCCTCCCGACCCGGCCAACGGGGTGGCCATGGCGTACTGGGCGATCAAGCACGACCACGCCACGCGCGTGGCGTTCGTCTTCGGCGCGACACCGGACGCGCAGGGCGCGAAGCCCGGCGTGATCCTCGGCGTGAAGAACCTCCACGCGACGGCCGTCGCCGACGTGACCTTGACTCCGGACCAGCCCTCCTACCAGACCGAGGTCGCATCGGTGCTCGCCGCCAAGCCGCAGGTCATCCTGACCGGGAGCAACGGCCAGACCGCGGCGACCTTCTTCGGCGAGATGAAGGAGCTCGGCCACCTCCTGCCGATCATCCCCGACGAGTCCCGCGAGAACTCGACATACTGGGGCCCGGTCGGCAAGACGGTCGGGACGAGCACATTCGACAAGTACTTCACGTTCGTGGCGGCGGGCAACCCGCCGGTGAACGCGGCGACGCACGAGCTCTACCACGCCATCCACGCGATCGGCTCCAAGCTGCAGAAGCCGCTCACCCAGTGGGAGGGCAACCCGTTCACCGACAACAACTACGAGACGTACCTGATCCTCGCGCTCGCCGCGGACGCCTCCCACAGCCTGAAGCCGGCCGTCATCAACAACTGGATCGCGAAGATCACGAACCCCGGCCCAGGCAAGGTGACCGTCTACACCTACTCGTCGGCGCTCGCCGCGCTGAAGGCGGGCAAGAAGATCCGCTACGTGGGACCGCTCGGCCCGATCACGTGGAACAAGTACCACAACTTCTGGGGCACAGAGGCCGTGCAGAAGCTGAACAGCAAGCAGCTCCTCTACACGATCGGTCTCATCCCGACGAGCGCCATCTCGACGTCCGGGTAGTCCGGCTGGGAGCGTCGATCGAAGCACGAGAACCGTACTGTGAAAGGACGACGGACGGCTGCTCGGCCGCGGGTGGACCCCGGCGGCCGGGTGGCCGTCCCCGTCCGCCCGTGACCGCCACCCTCGGCCGGCACGGGCCGGCTGGCGCTGGACGGCCGGCTGGCGCTACATGGCGCAGCACGCGAATCAGGAGCGGCCACAAGGCGAAGGAGCAGGACGTTGTCGAGCGTCGTCGTTGAGTCGATCGGGTTCGGGATCGTCGACGCCTCGATCATCTCGATCGGGGCGATGGGGTTCTCGCTCCAGTTCGGCCTCACGAACGTCTTCAACATCGCCTACGGGACGGTGCTCACCCTTGGGGCGTTCGCCGCGTACCTCGCCGAGCAGTGGGGCGTCGTCGGCTGGTACGACGTCCTCATCGGCGCCGGCGTCGGGGTGATCGCGACGTGGCTCATCGGAAAGGGGATCCTGGCCACCTTCGCGCGGCGGAACCTCGGGCTCTTCGAGCTCATCACCGTGAGCCTCGCCGTCGAGCTTGTCGTCCAGTACAGCGTCGACGCGGCGGACGGCGAGCAGCTGTTCAGCTACTCGTTCGACCAGGGGCGCTCCCTGCGGTTCCTCGGCATGGTCTTCACGGTGACCGAGGTCGAGATCATCGGCGTGGCGGTCGGCGCCTTCGTCCTGCTGGAGTGCCTGCTGCGGCTGACGAAGACCGGAAAGGCGCTGCGCGCGGTCGCAGAGGAGCCGCGCCTCGCCAGGGCGTGTGGGATCCCGACGTCCAGGATCGTGAACGTCGCATGGGTGCTGAGCGGGGCGCTCGCCGGGGTGGCGGGAGTCGTCTACATCATCAACAGCCTGACCGTGAGCGCCTTCACGGGGACCGACTTCCTCCCGCTCCTCCTGGCGGCGGCGATCCTCGGCAGGGCTGGCTCGGTGAGCGGTGCGGTCGTGGCGTCGCTCGCGATCGGCATCGCCACCCAGGTCGTCGCGGCGGTGGGCGGCACGGGGTACTCCACGATCGCGGGGTTCGGGATCCTCGTGCTCGTGCTCCTCGCCCGCCCCGGCGGCGTGACGAGTGGCCTCGCGCTGAAGACCGAGGCGACCCTGTGACGAGGCTCCGCGGCCGAGCCCGCGTGGCGACGGGGCGGCGATGAGTTTCTCCTCGCTCGACTTCTACCTGGCCACCGTGGTCGTCATCTTCGGGGTCGACGTGCTCTCGGCGTGGGGTCTGAACCTCCAGTACGGGTACGCGGGGATCCCGAACTTCTCGTTCATCGTCTTCCAGGCAGCCGGCGCCTACACCGCCGCGATCTTGACCCTCGGGCCGATGACCGCCACAAGCGGGCAGACCTACGTCGCGGGCACGCACGTCCCCTTCCCGGTCGCCCTGCTCGCCGCGGTGGCCGCCGGCGCCGCCCTGTCGGCGGTGATCGGGGTCTTCGCGATGAAGCGGATGCGCGCCGACTACCAGGCGGCGATCCTGCTCATCCTCGCCCTCATCGTGAACCAGTTCATCATCACCGACACATCCCTGTTCAACGGCACGAGCGGCCTCGCGAACGTGAGCCGCCCGCTCGGGAGCCTGGTGAACCCGAGCACGACGGGCTGGCAGTGGGCCTATGCCGCGCTGGTGTGGGCGATCTGCGTCGTGGTGCTCTTCGGCGTGCAGCGGCTGTCGAGGTCGTCGTGGGGACGGGCGCTGCGCGCACAGCGCGACCACGACGCCGCCGCGGCCGCCCTCGGCTGCAACGTCGTCGCGCTGAAGATGCAGGTCTTCATCATCGGCGGCGCCATCGCGGGCCTGAGCGGAGGTCTCCTCGTCTTCTACCTGCAGGCGTTCAACACCGCCTCGTGGGGCTACGAGGAGACCCTCGCCATCTTCGTCTCGATCCTCATCGGCGGGGTAGCCAACAACTGGGGCGTCCTCCTCGGGACGTTCCTCGTGCAGATCGTCTTCGTCGAGGTGCCGAACCTCCTGCCGCAGTTCGGCTACATCGGGCTCGTCGACGCCCTCGAGTGGGTCGTGATCGGCCTGCTGTGGATGGCCGCGATCGCCTTCCGGCCGCAGGGCCTGATCCCGGAGCGGCGCGTCCGGGCCGAGCGGTTCGGGCTGCCGGCGCTGCGCCGCGCCCCTCCCGTCGCGGCGACGACTGCGGCGGCTGCGGCGGCTCCTGGGCAGCACGGCGCGCACGAAGAGCGGCTCGGGGCGGCCGGCGGGGCGTCGCGGCGGTGAGGGGGACGACCGGCGTGCTCGCTCCCGGTGACCTCCGGCCGCTCGTCGAGGTCGAGGACCTCGTCGTCTCCTACGGCGCCGTGCGGGCGGTGGACGGCGTCACGATCTCGGTGGCCCCGGGCGAGGTGCTCGGGATCGTCGGACCGAACGGGGCGGGGAAGTCGTCGCTGCTCGCAGCGGTCGGGGGCCAGCTGCGGCCCACGAGCGGCCGGATCCGGCTCGAAGGGGAGGACGTCACCAGGCTCCCCCCGCACCGGCGCGCTCGGCGGGGCATGGTGCGGACGTTCCAGGACACGAGCGAGTTCGGACGGCTGACGG
>JAKAOD010000150.1 GCA_021823365.1 Actinomycetes bacterium
AGCAGCGACTGCTGCTGCGTGGCGCGCCCGACGCCGACGTTGACGACGATCTTCTCGAAGCGCGGCACCTGCATCACGTTGCCGAGGCCGAGCTGCCCGGCGAGCTGCTGGCGGATCTCGGCGTCGTAGCGCTGCCTCAGCCGAGGGCGCTCGGTCGCGACGACCGGCGCGGCGCTCACAGGTCACCCCCGCACTTGCGGCAGACGCGCTGCTTCAGGCCCTCCTCGGTGAAGCGGTAGCCGACCCGCGTCGGCCCGCAGGTCGAGCAGATCAGCGCCACCGACGAGGCCGGCATCGGCATGTCCTTGTCGATGATCCCACCCTGGGTCGTCGCCCGCGCGGGGCGGGTGTGGCGCTTGGCGATGTTGACCCCGGCGACGATGACCTTGCCCTCGGCGGGAAGGGCGCGGATGACCTCCCCCGTCCGCCCGCGGTGCTTGCCGGAGAGCACCTGGACGCGGTCGCCCTTGTGGACCTTCACCTAGATCACCTCCGGAGCGAGGCTGATGATGCGCATGAAGCGCTTGTCCCGAAGCTCCCGGCCCACGGGTCCGAAGATGCGGGTCCCCCTCGGCTGGAGCTGGTCGTTGATCAGCACCGCGGCGTTCTCGTCAAAGCGGATGTAGCTCCCGTCCGGGCGCCGGCGCTCCTTCTTCGTCCGCACGACGACGCAGCGCACGACGTCGCCCTTCTTCACCGCGGCACCCGGGACGGCGTCCTTCACCGTCGCGATGAACACGTCGCCGATGCGCGCGTAGCGGCGACGGGTGCCTCCGAGCACCTTGATGCAGAGGACCTCCTTGGCGCCGGAGTTGTCGGCGACCTTGAGGCGAGACTCCTGCTGGATCACCGGGCGCGCTCCACGATCTCGACGAGCCGCCACCGCTTCAACTTCGACAGCGGGCGCGTCTCCGCCACCCGGACGCGGTCGCCGACCCGGGCGGCGCCTTCCTCGTCGTGGACGTACAAGCGCTTCGTCCGCTGCACGGTCTTGGAGTAGCGAGGGTGCCGGACGCGCTCGACGACGGCGACGACCGCGGTCTTCTCCATCGCCGCGGAGACGACGGTCCCCTCGCGCTGCTTGCGACGCCCCCTAGGAGGCTGGCCGGCCATGCCGGCGTCGCCGGCAGCACCGGCGACGGCGCCGGGTGCCGCAGCCTTCGGGGCGTCCGTCGCGGGGACGGCTCCGGTGTCGGTCATCACTCCTCCTCCGCCGCGCCGCCGCTGCCAGCAGCCGGAGCAGCCGCGGCACCCGCCGCGGCGCGCCGCGGCGCGGCGGCAGGCGCACGCTCCTCGCGCTCCTGCTCGATCCCCGAGCGGCGCTCGCCGAGGATCGTGACGATCCGGGCGATCTCCTTGCGGACGACGCCGAGCCGGCTCGTGTTGTCCAAGCGGCCGGTGGCAAGCTGGAAGCGCAGGTTGAACAGCTCTTTACGCATCTCGCCGAGCCGGTCTTCGAGCTCGCCGTCGGCGCGCTCGCGAAGCTCCGCCGTCTTCGTCACTGCACCTGCACCTCGGCCTCCGAGCCCGGTGCCGGGCGCATGACGAAGCGCGCCTTGATGGGCAGCTTCTGGATCGCCCGCTCCATGGCGCCGCGCGCCAGCTGCTCGTCGACGCCGGCGAGCTCGAACATGATGCGCCCGGGCCGCACGACGGCCACCCAGTGCTCCGGATTGCCCTTTCCCGAGCCCATGCGTGTCTCGGCCGGCTTCTGGGTGACCGGCTTGTCGGGGAAGACCCGGATCCACACCTTGCCCCCGCGTCGGACGTGCCGCGTCATCGCGATACGGGCGGCCTCGATCTGGCGAGCGGTGATCCACCCGGGCTCGAGTGCCTGGATGCCGTAGTCGCCGAAGTCGACCGTCTGGCCGCCCTTGGCCGCGCCCGTCAGGCGGCCGCGCTGCTGCTTGCGATGCTTGACCTTGCGAGGCATCAGCATCTCAGTCGATCTCCTTGCGGAAATGCGGCACGTCGTGGTGCTCGCCGCGGGTCCGCCGCTCGATCTCCTCCTCCTCGGCGAGGAGGCGCTCGAGGGCGTCGTCAGGCGCCGGGGCCACGGCCGGCTCCGCCGGGGCGGCCACCTCGGCGTCGGGCGCCGCCGCCTCCGCCGCCGGGGCCGGGGCCGGGGCCGGGGCCGGGGCCTCGCGTCCGGCGGTGCCTGGCTCTCCGAGCTCGGGGCGGCGGCGCCCCCCGCCGGCGCTCACGATGCGCCGTGGCCGGGCGAGCCCGGAGGACTCGCCCGCCGCCATCGCCGCCTCTCGGCTGATCTTGTCCTCGGCCGCTGTCCGGTACGGGAGGATGTCGCCCTTGTAGATCCAGACCTTCACGCCCACCCGGCCCGTCGAGGTACGAGCCTCGCGAAAGCCGTAGTCGATGTCGGCGCGCAGCGTGTGCAGCGGGACCCTTCCCTCGCGGTAGGACTCGCGCCGCGCCATCTCCGAGCCGCCGAGGCGGCCGGAGCACTGGACACGCACGCCGAGCGCGCCGGCCTTCTGCACCGTCTGGATGGCGCGCTTCATCGCGCGCCGGAAGCTCACCCGGCGCGCCAGCTGGTCGGCGATCCCTTGGGCGATCAGCGCCGCGTCGAGCTCGGGCTGCTTGATCTCCTGGATGTTGAGCTGCACGTTCGGGTTCTTGGCGATCCTGCCGAGCTGTCGGCGCAGCCGGTCGGCCTCGGTGCCGCGCCGGCCGATGACGATGCCCGGGCGCGCGGTGTGCACATCGACCCTCAGCCGGTCCCTCGTCCGCTCGACCTCGATCCGGCTCACCGCCGCCGCTTCGAGCTGGCGCGTCAAGTAGTCGCGGATCTTCCAGTCCTCGACCACGGCGTTCTGGTAGCCGCGGTCCTCGAACCAGCGGGACTTCCAGTCTGTCGTCACGCCCAGGCGGAAGCCGTAGGGGTTGACCTTCTGGCCCATCAGCCTTCGTCCTCTCCCGGCGTCCCCTTCTCGGGGGCGACATCATCGGCGGCGACCGCCTCGCTGCCGTCCGCCTCGCTGCCGTCGGCCGGCGCGCCGGCGGCGGCGAGCTCGGCGTCCTCGACCTCGGGGGGGGCCTGCTCCTCGGCCGCCAGTGCCTCCTCTGCTGCGGCCGCCTGCGCCTCGGCCCGCGCCCTCCTCCGGGTCCCGGCGACCCGCCGCGCCCGGCGCTCGGTCGCCTCGGCGGCGGCGCGGGCGCGAAGTCGAGCCAGGCGGTCCTCGGGGAGCCTGGCGAGCACGACGGTGATGTGGCAGGTGCGCTTGCGAATGCGCGTCGCCCGGCCGCGGGCGCGGGGCCGCCAGCGCTTCATGGTGGCGCCCTCGTCGGCATAGGCGGAGGCGATGTACATCTCCTCCGGGTCGAGCCCGTCATTGTGCTCGGCGTTCGCCGCCGCCGAACGCACGAGCTTCGCCACGACCTCGGCCGCTGCGCGGTCGGTGTGGTCGAGGATCTCGACGGCTCGGGAGTACTCGACGCCCCGGACCAGGTCGAGCACCTCGCGGACCTTGAAGCTCGACATCCGGCAGTAGCGGAGCACGGCGCGGGTCCCGGGGAGCTCGTTGGTCTTGATCGCCATGCTCAACGCCTCCCCTGACGCTCCTGGCCCGCGTGGAACCTGAACGTCCGCGTCGGAGCGAACTCGCCGAGCTTGTGACCGACCATCGACTCGGTGATGTACACCGGGACGTGCTTGCGGCCGTCGTGGACGGCGATCGTGTGGCCGACCATCTCCGGGATGATGGTCGAGCGACGCGACCAGGTCTTCACGACCTTCTTCTCGTTCCTGCCGTTCAAGTCGTCGACCTTGCGAAGGAGATGGTCGTCGACGAACGGGCCCTTCTTCACGCTGCGCGGCATCGCTCCCTCGCTCCGCTCAACGCCTCGCGCCGCGGGTACGGCGGCGCCGGACGATCAGCTTGTCGGACGGCTTGTGCGTCGCCCGGGTGCGCCCCTCCGGCTTGCCCCACGGCGAGACTGGGTGGCGGCCTCCGGAGGTCTTGCCCTCTCCGCCGCCGAGCGGATGATCGACGGGGTTCATCGCCACGCCGCGCGTCTGCGGCCGGACACCACGCCAGCGGTTGCGGCCGGCCTTGCCGACCGAGATGAGCTCCGCCTCGGCGTTGCCGACCTCGCCGAGCGTCGCCCGGCAGTCGATCGAGACCCGCCGCATCTCCGTCGAGGGCAGTCGAAGGGTCGCGTAGACACCCTCCTTGGCGACGAGCTGGACGCTCATCCCCGCACCTCGGGCGATCTTGCCGCCCCCGCCAGGCCGCAGCTCGACGTTGTGGACGACCGAGCCGACGGGGATGTAGCGGAGGGGAAGCGCGTTGCCGGGGCGGATGTCGGCGCCGTGGCCGGACTGGAGCACGTCGCCGACCGCGACGCGCTGGGGAGCGAGGATGTAGCGCTTCTCGCCGTCGGCGTAGTGCAGGAGGGCGAGGCGCGCGCCGCGGTTCGGGTCGTACTCGAGCGCCGCGACCGTCGCCGGGACTCCGTCCTTGTCGCGCCAGAAGTCGACGATGCGGTACTGCCGCTTGTGGCGCCCGCCGCGGTGACGGGCGGTCTTGCGGCCGTAGTTGTTCCGCCCGCCGGTGCCCGGGAGCGGGACGACGAGCGACCGCTCGGGTCGGTCCTTGGTGACCTCGGAGAAGTCGGCCACCGACTGGAAGCGCCGGCCGGCGCTCGTCGGGCGTCGCTTGCGCACTACCATGCTCAGCCCTCAGCTCTCGAACAGCTCGATGCGGTCGTCGCCGGCGAGCCTGACGATGGCGCGCTTGGTGTCGGGGCGCTTCCCGAACGCGGCGCGACGCCGCTCCCTCTTGCGCTTGCCCTTGCGGATCATCGTGTTGACGCCGGCGACGTGGACGCCGAAGGCGGATTCGACCGCCTCGCGGATCTCGACCTTGCTCGCCCTCGGGTCGACGACAAAGACGTAGGCGCCCTTCTCCATGAGCCCGTAGGACTTCTCGGAGATGACGGGGCGGATCAGCACGTCGCGTCCGCTCGCTGTCATCGGCTCGCCTCCCCCGGGAGCGTCGCGTCGGTGAAGACGACGTCGTCGGCGACGAGGACGTCGTAGGCGGTGAGCTGGTCGCGGGGCAGGGTCACGACGTCGGGGAGGTTGGCGAACGAGCGTGCCGCCGTGACGTCGTCGCGCCCGAGGACGACGAGAGTCGTCCCCTCCAGCCCGGCGCCGCCGAGGAAGCGGAGGGCGTCCTTCGTCCGCGGCGACGCGAAGTCGAACTGGTCGACGACGTGTACCCGCCCGCGCCCGGCGCGGTCGGACAGGGCGACGCGGAGCGCCTGCTGGATCATCTTGCGCGGGGTGCGCTGCGCGTAGCTGCGCGGCTTCGGCCCGAGGGCCACGCCCCCGCCCGCGTAGTGCGGTGCCCGTATCGAACCCTGGCGCGCCCGCCCGGTCCCCTTCTGGCGGTAGGGCTTCGCCGACCCGCCGCGCACCTCGGCCCTGGTACGCGTGTTGTGGGTGCCCGACCGGCGCGACGCGAGCTGGGCGGTGACAACCTGGTGGAGGAGTGGCACGTTGGCCGGCGCGGCGAAGACGGCCGGGTCGAGGGGCTGCGTGCCGAGCCGCTCGCCGGAAGAGCTCCAGCGCGGGGCGACCACCGCCTCCTCGGCCACCGGCTCCTCGACCACCGGCTCCTCGACCACCGGCCCCTCGGGCGGGCCGGGATCGCTCATCGTGCCGCCCCTTCCGGCGCCGCGCCCTTCCTCGGGGCGCCCTTCACCGCCTCGCGCAAGAGCACGAGCGATCCCCGCGGCCCGGGCACCGCGCCGCGGACCAGGACGAGCTGCCGCTCGGCGTCCGCCTCGATCACCTCGAGGTTGAGCGTCGTCACCCGCTCGGCGCCCATCCGGCCGGCCATCCGGGTCCCCTTGAAGACGCGCGCCGGCGTGGCGCAGGCGCCGATGGACCCGGGCGCCCGGTGCTTCTTGTGGTTCCCGTGCGCCGCCCCCTGCCCACCGAAGTTGTGGCGCTTCATCCCGCCGGCGAAGCCCTTGCCCTTGGAGACGCCGGTCACGTCGACCCGCTCGCCGGCGGCGAGGACTCCCGCGTCGATCTCCTGACCGACGGCGTACCCGGTCGTGTCGTCGAGCCGGAGCTCGACGACACGTCGTCCCGGCTCCAGGCCGGCACGCGCGAAGTGGCCTGCCTCGGCCTTGGAGAGCGCTCCGGGGCGCCGCACGCCGTAGGTCACCTGGAGGGCGGAGTAGCCCTCCCGCGCCGGGGTCTTCACCTGCACGACCCGCAACGGCGCGACCTTGACGACGGTGACCGGCACGACCCGGTGCTCGGCGTCGAACACCTGCGTCATGCCGATCTTCTCGCCGACGATCGCCTTCGTAGCCATCCTGTGCGTCTCTCCGTCGTGCACCGTCCGACGCGTTGCCCGGCCGCGGCACGCCCGGGCCGGCAAGGCTTCCCGGCGTGAGCGGCGCGGTGCGCGCCTCCACGTTCATACGTGTGCTCCGCCCGGAAACCGGAGCGGAGCACCCACCTGTCATGCCGGGAGGTCCCCCGAGGATGCGCTCCTGGGGCACGCCCGGACGTCGAACTCGCCACCCGCCGAACGGGCCTCCCGGCGGACGCTCGACTATAGCACCAGCGTGCGGCGCGCCATCAGCGACGCACCGGACCGGGAGCCGGCCGGTGCCCGCCCGCATGGGCTCAGGCGGACTGGATCTTGATCTCGATGTCGACGCCGGCCGGCAGGTCGAGGCGCTGGAGCGAGTCGACCGTCTTCGGCGTGTGCTCGACGATGTCGACGAGACGCTTGTGGACGCGCATCTCGAAGTGCTCGCGGCTGTCCTTGTACTTGTGCGGCGAGCGGATCACCGTGTAGCGGTGGCGCTCGGTCGGCAGCGGCACGGGCCCGCGCACCTTGGCCTGCGTCCTCAGCACCGTCTCGACGATCTTCTTCGTCGACTGGTCGACGACCTCGTGGTCGTAGGCCTTGAGCCTGATCCGGATGCGCTGGCGCGGGCCGTCGGCCACCTCGTACGCCCCCGACCTACTTCGAGATCTTCGTGACGACGCCCGAGCCGACCGTCCGGCCGCCCTCGCGGATGGCGAAGCGGAGCCCCTCGTCCATGGCGATCGGCTTGCCGAGCTCGACGGTCATCGAGGTGTTGTCGCCGGGCATCACCATCTCGGTGCCCTCTGGCAGCGCGATCGTCCCGGTCACGTCCGTCGTGCGGAAGTAGAACTGCGGTCGGTAGTTCGTGAAGAAGGGCTTGTGGCGGCCACCCTCCTCCTTCTTCAACACGTAGACGTTCGCCTCGAAGCTGGTGTGCGGGGTGATCGAGCCC
>JAKAOD010000151.1 GCA_021823365.1 Actinomycetes bacterium
CGACCACGTCTACGAGCTCCACGTCGGGCAAGAAGGTGAAGTCCGCCTCCGGCCGGACGTACCGCAGCGGGGAGAAGTGCCCGTCGGGCACGAAGGACGCCGGCAAGACGGCCGACGTGATGGTGACCTACTGGAAGAATGCCTTCGCGGCGAAGGGCAAGCCGGTCACCGTCCAGGGGAACCCCGGGACACTCCTGTTCAGCGACGACCAGCTGATCACCGTCGGCTTCGTTCCCGCGGGAACGCGGCTGCCCAAGCCGAACAGCACGATCGTGACGGCACTCTTCGACATCGCGAGCGGGCGCTCGACGACCACCACGACCGCACCGGGTTCGACCACCACGACCGCACCGGGCTCGACCACGACGACGACCGCACCTGGCTCGACGACCACCACGACCGCACCTGGCTCGACCACGACGACGACCGCACCTGGTTCGACCACCACGACCGCACCGGGCTCGACGACGACCTCCACCACCACGAAGGCGGGGTAGGGAACGGCGCCGTGAAGGCGGTCGTGCTCGTGGGGGGCGAGGGGACCCGCCTCCGCCCGCTCACGCTGTCCATCCCCAAACAGCTGCTCCCGATCGCGGAGCAGCCCATGATCGAGAGGGTGCTGGGGCAGCTCGCGCGCCACGGCATCGCCGACGTGGTCCTGTCCCTCGGGTACCTCCCCGACGCCTTCCTGAAGGCCTACCCCGACGGCGTCGTCGCCGGCATCCGTCTTTCCTACGCAGTCGAGCCCTCGCCGCTCGACACCGCGGGTGCGATCCGGTTCGCGGCTCTCAGCGCGGGTATCGCCGAGACCTTCGTCGTCGTGAACGGGGACGTGCTGACCGATATGGACCTTACGGCGCTGGTCGCTTTTCATCGCGCGCACGGTGCCGAGGGTTCGATCTCGCTCCATCCCGTGGACGATCCCTCCTCCTTCGGTGTGGTGGCGACCGACGATTCCGGCCTCGTGCACGCGTTCGTGGAGAAGCCGCCCCGGGCTGCGGCACCCACCAACCTCATCAATGCAGGCACCTACGTCCTCGAGCCGTCTGTCGTCGACCGGGTCCCGGAGGGACGAGGAGTGTCCATCGAGCGGGAGACGTTCCCGACGATGGTCGCCGACGGCACCCTCTATGCGCTCGCCGATGCGTCGTACTGGCTCGACACCGGCACGCCGGAGGCGTACCTCGCGGCGCATTGGGACCTCCTCGAGGGCCGTCGCGAGGGTCCGCCCGCCCCGGGTGCCATGGACTCGGGCGACGGTGTGTGGCTGCTCGGCTCCCCGAAGCTGGAGGGTGAGGTGCGCGGACCTGCGCTGGTCGGTGACGGCGCCCGCGTCGGTCCAGGCGCGCTGGTCGACAGGGCTGTCGTCGGACGGGACTGCGTCGTCGGGCCGGGCGCGCGGGTCGTCCGGTCCGTCCTCCTGGCGGGTGCCGACGTCGGAGAGGGCGCCTCCCTGGCCGGTTCGATCGTCGGGCCGGGCGCCCGCGTCGGCGAACGCTGCGACGTGCGGCCGCTCACCGTCCTCGGCGCAGGAGCGTCGGTCGCTCCCGGAACGATCGTGACGGGGGAGCGCGTGCCGATGCGACCGAGCAAGATGGAGTCGCCGTGAGGACGATGGTCACTGGAGGTGCCGGCTTCATCGGGTCGACGCTGGTCGGCCGGTTGCTGGCCGAGGGCCACGAGGTCGACGTCGTCGACGATCTTTCGACCGGCTCGCTCACGAACCTTGCAGAAGCGCGTGCAGAAGGCGGTCGTGCCCTCACGATCCACCACCTCGACGCCCGGCTCCCCGAGGCCACCGACCTGATCGTCCGCCGGCGGCCCCAGGTGATCTTCCATCTGGCGGCCCAGCCCGACGTGCGCGTGTCGGTCTCCGATCCGGTGCTCGACGCGGACGTGAACGTCCTCGGCAGTCTTCGCGTGCTCGAGGGAGCGCGGGCCGTGGGCGCGGACAGGGTCGTGTTCGCTGCAAGCGGCAGCCTCTATGGGGAGCCTGACGCGTCGGACATTCCTGTGCGCGAGTCGCATCCGCACCGGCCGCTGACGCCCAACGGGGTCGCGAAGAAGGCCGTGATCGACTACCTCGTCGCCTACCGCGAGCTGTATGCGCTCGAGTTCGCAGCGCTCGCGCTCGGCAACGTCTACGGGCCCCGACAGGACTTCCTGGGTGGATCCGGGGTGGTCGCCGTCTTCGCCAAGGCGCTCGTCACCGGGCGCCCTGTCACGATCTTCGGCAACGGCGAGCAGACCCGTGACTACGTCTACGTCGACGACGTGGTCGACGCGTTCGCTCGAGCGTCGACGAAGGGCGGCGGGCTCGTCTGCAACATCGGGACCGGTACCGAGACGTCGGTGAACGAGCTGCTCCGCACGATGGCGGGCGCTGCC
This sequence comes from Actinomycetes bacterium, assembly GCA_021823365.1. Next base: position 2,389 of record JAKAOD010000151.1, read on the forward strand.
GGCGTGGAGCCGGACGTCCGTCACGCCCCCTTGCGCGCGGGTGAGCTCCTGCGGAGCGCGCTCGATCCGACGCGCGCCGCCATCCACCTGGGATGGCGTCCGTGGACCACCCTGGAGGAGGGCTGTGCCCTGGTCGTGGACGAGGCGAGACGCCGCGCCCACGGCCGCGATCTCGCGAAGGGAAGGCCCGGGGACCCGTAGTCCGGCCAGGCCCGCCCGGGCGCAGGCCGAGTGGTCAGGCCGGCGTCAGCGGAACAGGTCCTCAGCGGACCCGCGCACGATCTCCTCACGGACCGAGCTGTCGCGCAGCCATGCTCGCGGCACGCCGCGGACGACCGCGGCCGGGATCGCCCGGTCCTTCCCCATCACGAGCTCCGCAGCGGCTGCGAGCTCGTCGGCGACGCACACCTGGGTGGCGACCAGCTCCCGTCCGGTGGCGTCGGTCGTGCCGCGCAGGTCGACGACGGCGGCGATCCCCGAGACGCCGATGGCGACGTCCGTCACCCCCTGACGCCAGGGTCGCCCGAAGGTGTCCGAGACCACCACGCCAACCGACACCGAGAGGCGGCGGCGGAGCGTCGCACGGATCCGCCGCGCGGAGCGGTCAGGGTCGACCGGCAGGAGCGCGGCCCAGCCGTCACCGACGTTGGAGAGGTCGACCCCGGCGTTGGCGCAGACGAAGCCGTGGGCGGTCTCCGTGATGAGCAGCTCTCCACGCCGCCGCAGCACGCGCACGGACTCCGCCTCCACGAGTGCCCGCTTCTGGGCGGGGTCGTCATGGTCGACGGGGACGAGGCGGCCCTCTGCCTTCGAGACGATCTTCTGGGTGACGACCACCACGTCCCCCGGGCGAAGGAGACCTGACCTGGGGGGGCCGAGCGCGTCGGCCAGGAGCGCACCCACGTCATCACCGGGACGGACCTCGGCGAGGCCGAGCACGCCCCAGGCGTGCAGCGCGCGGGACTCATCGAGCGGCATCGAGCACCACCGTGGCGAGCGAGGCCGCGACCTCCGGGCTCGTCATGATCGTCGGGGCGACGACGGCCCGGAGACCCTCGGACTCGACCGCGTCCTTCAGGTGCGCGTCCTGCTCGTCGATCACGAGGGTCCCGACCCACTCTGCGAGCAGGCGCGCGACGCCCACCGCGGACGACTCGTAACCAAGCTCGGCGAGCAGGCGGTCGGCAGGGCCCTTCAGCGCTGCGCCCGCAACGATCGGGGACACGGCGACGACCTGCTCGCGGCGAGCGGCGAGCGCGTTCCGAACGCCGGGCACCGCGAGGATCGGCCCGATCGAGACCACCGGGTTCGAGGGGGACACGACCACCGCCTCGGCGTCGCCGATCGCGTCGAGCACCCCCGGTGCCGGGCTCGCCGCAGCCGCGCCGTCGAAGCGCACCGAACGGACCGCGACGGCGTGGCGGAGCCTGACGAAGTAGTGCTGGAACGCGACCTCGGCTCCCGCGAGCACGCCGTCCGCGTCCTCCGCCAGGACGAGCCGGGTGCGCACCGCGTCGTCGGACATCGGGACGACGTGCACGCCGATCCCGCGCGCACGAGCGATCTCGGCCGTCACCTCGTGCAACGCGGCGCCCTCTGCCAGGCGCTGGGTGCGGTAGAGGTGCGTGGCGAGGTCCCGGTCTCCGAGGCGAAACCAGGTCGCTCCGCCGATGCGCTCGAGCTCCGCCATGGCCGTCCAGCTCTCTGTCGCGATCCCCCAGCCCGTCGCAGGGTTCTGCAGGCCGGCCAGGGTGTAGACGACCGTGTCGATGTCCGGGCTGATCTGGAGACCGTGGAGCGTCATGTCGTCGCCGGTGTTCACGATCGCGACGACCGTGGACGGGTCGACTACCCGCACGACTCCGGTGAGGAGGCGCGCGGCGCCCACTCCTCCGGCCAGCACTGCGAGCACCGCTCCAGCCTAGGGGTGCAGGGGAGCCGGCATCGAGGGGAGGCGGCATCGAGGGGAGGCGGCGGTACGCTCGCCTGTCCATGCGGGCCTTCGACCTCCTCGCCGGCTGGCCCGTGCGCGTCGCGGCGGCCGGGGTCGCCGCGTGTCGAGACGCCGGTGGCGGGGCTCTCGCCGGAAAGGACGGCGCCGTCGTGGCGCGCCCTGCGGCGGATGCCGCCGGCCGGCGACGGCCCGAGGTCACCATCCTCGGCACCACGGGCGATGCCGACCGCACCTACGCCTGGGCGTCGGTCACGAAGCTCTGCACCGCGCTGGCCGTGCTGGTCGCCGTCGAGGAGGGGACCCTCGCCCTGTCGGATCCTGCAGGCCCGCCCGGCGCGACCGTCGCGCACCTGCTCGCGCACGCGTCGGGGCTCGCCCCGGATCGGCGGGAGGCGATCGCGCCGCCGGCGACGAGGAGGATCTACTCGAACGCGGGCTTCGAGGTCCTCGGCGACCTGCTCGGCGAGCGTGCGTCCATGCCCGTCTCCGAGTACGTGGCAGAGGCGGTCTTCGTCCCGCTCGGGATGGCGGGCGCGCGCCTCGCCCCCGGAGCCTCCCCCGCGCACGGCGCCGAAGGAACGCTCCGGGACCTTCTCGCGCTGGGTGCCGAGCTCCTCGCCCCGCGCGTCGTGGCTCCCGAGACGCTCGCCGCGGCGACGAAGGTCGCCTACCCGGGCCTCGCCGGCGTCCTGCCGGGTTTCGGGTCCCAGGACCCGAACGATTGGGGGCTCGGGTTCGAGCTGCGGGACGCGAAGCGTCCGCACTGGACCGGATCGGGCAACAGCCCGGCGACCTTCGGGCACTTCGGTCGGTCGGGCTCGTTTCTGTGGGTGGACCCCGAGGCGCGGCTCGCGTGCGCCGTGCTCACCGATCGCGGCTTCGGGTCGTGGGCCGCCGACGCGTGGCCGGTCCTCTCCGACGCGGTCCTCCGAACAGCAGGCGAACGTGCGCAGGGGCGCCATGGCTGACCGGCTCCGCGTCGCGCTCGACGCCACGCCGCTCATCGGCAGGCCGACCGGCGTCGGCGCCTTCTGCGGGGGGGTCCTCGGGGGCTTGTCGCGCCGCACCGACGTGACCGCGACGGCGTTCGCGGTGAGCTGGCGGCGGCGCCACGCGATCGACGAACGCGTGCCGCGTGGCGTCGTGATCGCGAGTCGCGCAATGCCCGCACGCCCACTGCACATGTTGTGGAGGCGCACGGAGTCTCCGCCCCTCGAGTGGTTCGTGGGCGAGATCGACGTGGTCCACGGCACGAACTACGTGGTCCCTCCCGCCCGGCGCGCCGCGCGGGTCGTCACCGTCCACGACCTCACGACGGTGCGCTACCCGGAGCTGTGCAACAGCGCCACCCTCGCCTATCCGGCTCTCGTCCGCCGCGCGCTGGCGCACGGGGCGTGGGTGCACACGCACTCGGCGTCGGTGGCGGCAGAGGTGGTGGAGGTGTTCGGCGCGGATCCCTCCCGGGTGCGCGCCGTCGCCTCGGGCGTGCCGCCGCTCTCGGCCCCCGACGCCAGCGCCCCGTCGCGGCACCTCCCGCCAGGGACCGGCCGCTACGTCCTCGCGGTGGGGACCGCGGAGCCGAGGAAGGACCTGCCCGGTCTCGTCGCCGCCTTCGACGTCCTCGCCCCGGGACGTCCGGACCTCGCCCTCGTGCTCGCGGGCCAAGCGGGGTGGGGGAGCGCCGAGCTCGCGCACGCGCTCGACGGGTGCCACGCGCGGGCGCGCATCGTGCGCACCGGATGGGTCGACGACGCCACGCTCTCGGGGCTGCTCCACGGCGCGGCCGTCCTCGCCTATCCCTCGCTGTACGAAGGGTTCGGCTATCCGCCGCTGCAAGCCATGGCGGCCGGCACGCCGGTGGTCGCGACGCGTGCCGGCGCGCTGGAAGAGGTGCTGGACGACGCCGCGCTGCTGGTCGAGCCGCGCGATCAGCTCGCGCTCGCCGGAGCCATCGCTTCGGTGGTCGACTCCGACGAGACGGCGGCCGCACTGGCGGCGCGCGGCCTCGAGCGGGCCGCGACCTTCGACTGGGAGAGGTGCGCCGCAGGGCTCGTCGACCTCTACCGGGACGCCGCAGCCGGATGATTGGGCGTGTCGTCGTCGCCGTCGAGCAGCTGCGCCGGCCGGTCCCCGGCGGCATCGGGCGCTACGCGCGCGGGCTGCTCGACGGCCTGCGGGGGCTCGACGGCCTGCGGGGGCTCGACGGCCCGCGGGGGCTCGACGGCCCCGACGTCGAGCTGGTGGCGAGCCGCCACCTCGGCGAGACGGTGGATCCGCTGTCGGCGTGGGGCTTCCCGGTGCGCGCCTCGGTGCTCCCCGCGCCGTTGCTCACGGCCGCTTGGGACCTCGGCCTCGCGCCGGTGCGTTCGGCGGAGCTCGTCCACTCGGTGTCCCTGGCCGCGCCGCCGGTGCGCCCGCGACGCGCCCGCGGCGGGCCGCTGCTCGTCGTCACCGTCCACGACCTCGCCTGGCGCGCGCACCCCGACGCCACCACGCGCCGGGGACGGCGGTGGCACGACGCGGCGCTCCGGCGCGCGCTCGAGCGTGCCGACGCGTTCGTCGTTCCGTCGCTCCCGGTCGCCGAGATCCTCGTGGCGGCAGGCGCGGACCCGGGCAGGGTGCGAGCCATCTCCCACGGCGTCGACCACCTCGAAGAGCCCGACGCCGCCGGCGCGGCGTCGCTCTTGCGCCGCCTCGGCGTGGCTGACGGGTACCTGCTCACCGTCTCGACGCTCGAGCCGAGGAAGAACCTCGCTCGCCTGGTCGACGCCTTCGCGCGCGCACGGCCGTCGCTCGACGGCCCGTGGCCCCTCGTGGTGGTCGGTCCTTCGGGCTGGGGCGACGCGGGAGTCGGCGAGACCCCTGGCGTGGTCGCAGCCGGCGCCGTCGACGAAGGGGTGCTCACTGCGTTGTACCAAGGCGCCCGCGCCTTCGCCTACGTCCCGTT
>JAKAOD010000152.1 GCA_021823365.1 Actinomycetes bacterium
CCGATCTCGTCGCCTTCGAGCGCCGGCCACGGATCAACCCTCGAGCCACTCCCGCCGGTAGCGGTCGCGGCGCTCCACCCACTCCTCGGCGGTGATCGCGTAGCGCACGTGGTCCTCCCAGCGGCCGTCGATCTCGAGGTACTGGCAGGCGATCCCCTCGCCCCGCAGGTGCAGCTTGCGCGCCACCGCTCGGCTCGCGCCGTTGCGGGGGACGATGGCGACCTGCAGGCGGTGCAGCCCGAGCTGCTCGAAGGCGAAGCCGAACAGCACGACGCAGGCCTCGGGGACGTAGCCGTTTCCGGCAAGCGCCTGGTCGATCCAGTAGCCGACGTAGCTGTTCTGGAACGCCCCGCGCTGGATCGAGGAGAGGTTGATCTCGCCGGCGAAGCGCTCGCCGACGAACATGCCGAAGCCGTACCCCGTGCCGAGCTGGCGATCCCGGTCACGGCTCGAGCAGCGGGCGACGAAGCTCTGGCGGTCCTCGCTCGGCCGGGGCATGCCGGCCGGGCGCGGCTCCCAGGGCACGAGCCAATCCCGGCAGCGCGTGCGGACCTCGCGCCAGGCGAGGTAGTCCTCGCCGCGGAGCGGCCGGAGCACGACACGGCGCCCGACGAGCCGGCTGCCGAGCGGCTGCAGGATGGTCTCGCCCAGCCGGTCCACCCTCCCATGCTTGCAGATCGACGGGGAATCGTGGCCACGCACCGGGGGCGTACAATCGGGCCCGGGACCGGCGCCTCAGTGCCTGCAACGGCAGCGTTGTCTCCCACAGGCGAGGATGACGAGACCCGAACGCACCGAAGCCGGCGGGCCCGACCGGGTCCAGGCGACGGCGCCCTCACCGAGGCGACCCGGCGAGGACGCGCGACCCGACACCGGCGGCACCGGGACGGGTCGTCGTCCCCTCGTGCTCGCCCTCGGCCCGCCGCGCGCCGGTGCCGGGGCCGTCGCGGAGCTCGTCGGCACGGGCCCCTCGGCGCGGGACCTCGACGAGCGCCTCCTCGCGCGTCTCGGCGGGAGCTGGGACCGCCCGCCGCGCCTCGAGCCGGGCTGGGATTCGGAGGAGGCGCTCGGCGACCTGCTCGCCGAGGCCGGGCGCCTGATCAACGCGGCTCCTGGCGGCACGGGCCCGCTCGTCCTCGCCGACCGGCCGCTGCCGCTGCTCCTCCCGTTCTGGCGACGTGCCGCGCGGGATCGCGTGCTCGCGCTGCTCGTGGAGCGCGACCCGGCCGCGATCGCCGCCGAGCTCGACGCGCTGGAGGACCAGCCGCCGGTCCGGGGGCTCGCCCTCTACGAGTGCTACGTGCGCGCGGCCCTCGGCGGGCTCGCCGGCCTCCCCGTCTGCGTCGTGCGGCACGAGGAGCTCGACGAGGGCCGGCGGGACCTCGCGAAACGGCTCGCGGCGCTCGTCGAGGAGTGGGCGCCGGGGACCTCCGTGCCGGCCGCCCGGCAGCGACTGCCACCGGCGGCGGACGAGGTCGCGCCGGGACCCGCGCCCGGCGAGGTTGACGGCGCCGGCTCCCGCATCGGTCTTGGCACGGGCCCCGGAGCGGCCGAGGTTGCGACCGCCCTGGTCCTCCCCGAGCAACGGCGGCTCCACGAGGCGGTCTCGTCGCTCGCGGGGTTCCACGAGCGCTTCGCGCCGGTCGATGCCGGTCCCGAGAGCGCCTGGGGGGCGACCCTCCTCGGGCTCGAGCGCGACCTCGGGCACGTCGTCGCTGCTCTCGCGTGGGCCTCGCACCAGCTGGAGCCGCTGCTGCGCGCGACGCCCGATCAGCGGGTGAGCGGCGGCCCGGCCGACCGCAGCCGGATGATCGACGAAGGGAGCGAGCCCGGCGAGCCCGACGAGAAGGGCCTGTACCCCCTCAACGCGAGCGAGGACCGCCGCGCCTTCCACCGCTGGCTCGCGGCGCGTCGCATGCCGATCGTCGTCGGTGGCCCGACCGATCCCCCGCTTCGGCGGGCGCGGGCGAAGGCACCGCTGCTGCGGCGCGACCCGCTCGTGAGCCTTCTCGTCCCGGTCTGGAAGACCCCGATGTGGGCCCTCGAGCGGTGCATCAGCTCCGTGCTCGCCCAGAGCTACCGGAGCTGGGAGCTCTGCCTCTGCGACGACGCGTCCGGCGACGCCGAGCTCACGGCCTACCTGCGGGCTCTGCGCAAGGCGGACAGGCGCATACGGACCACCGCCTTGCCGCGCAACGGCGGCATCTCCGCCGCGACGAACGGCGCCCTTGCCATCTCCCGGGGTCGCTTCGTCGCGTTCCTCGACCACGACGACGAGCTCTCGCCCGACGCCCTCGCGGTCGTCGCCCGTGCCCTCGCCGACAACCCCGACGCCGACGTCCTGTACTCCGACGAGGACAAGATCGACGCCTCCGGCGAACGCTTCGACCCGCTCTTCAAGCCGGACTGGTCCCCCGACCTCCTGCTGTCGTTCCAGTACCTCGGTCACCTGATGACCGTCCGGCGCGATCTCGTCGTCGAGCTCGGAGGGCTTCGCTCCGACTTCGACGGGAGCCAGGACTACGACCTCGCGCTGCGAGCGACGGAGCGGGCCCGCTCGATCGTGCACGTCCCCGAGGTCCTGTACCACTGGCGCACGCTCCCCGGCTCGGCGGCGAGCGACGCCTCGGGCACGATCGCCAAGCCGTGGGCCTACGAGGCCGGCCTCCGCGCGATCGCCGACGCGCTCCGCCGGGCCGGCGAGGAGGCGGAGGTCACCCAGGAGCCGCGCTTCGCCGGGCGCTACCACGTGCGGAGAGCGCTCGCCTCTCGCCCGCTCGTCAGCGTCGTCGTCCCGTTCCGTGACGAGCCGGGCCTGCTCGCGACGTGCTGCACCTCGCTGCGCGCCGACCCGGGCTACGACCGGGTCGAGCTCGTCCTGGTCGACAACGGCAGCGAGCTGCCCGAGACGGCAGCGCTCCTCGAGCGTCTCGAGGGCGGGCCGGGGGTGAGGATCATCGAGGCACCGGGCCCGTTCAACTGGGCGGCGATCAACAACCGGGCCGTCGCCGAGGCGAAGGGCGAGGTGCTCCTCTTCGCCAACAACGACGTCGAGGCGCGCAGCCCGCGCTGGCTGCACGCGATGCTCGGCCACGCCCTAAGGCCGGCAGTCGGCGCCGTCGGCGCCCGTCTCGTCTATCCCGACGGGGCGATCCAGCACGCCGGCGTGGTCGTGGGGCTCGGGGGGATAGCCGGCCACGTGCTCCGGGGGCTTCCCGGCTGGCATCCCGGCTACAACTCGATGGCGATCCAGACTCGTGACTGCTCGGTCGTCACCGGGGCCTGCATGATGACCCGCCGCGAGGTGTTCGAGGCGGTCGGGGGCTTCGACGAGGAGCTCCCCGTCGCCTTCAACGACGTCGACTACTGCCTGTCGCTTCGCGAGCGCGGCTACCTCGTCGTCTACACCCCCCTCGCGGAGCTCGTGCACCACGAGTCGCGCAGCCGTGGCCACACCGACGACCTCGCCGAGTCGAAGCGCATCCTCGAGCGCTGGGGACACGTCATCGTCGCCGGCGACCCCTACCTCAACCGGAACCTGAGCCACTGGAGATACTGGTGCCCGCTGTCGACCGCACAGGAGGACGACCGTTGGAAGACCTACCTGGAGACGTCCGTCTCGACGCACGCGCGGTCGTCGAGCACCTGAGGGCCATCGTGGCCGACGCGCCGACGGCCTATCCGCGCTCGTGGGCGCCGCAGGCGACCTTCGAGGAGCTGCTCGTCCGGGCCGATCGCGACCCGATCCACCTGCACCCGAGCATCCACCACCTCCATCGTCGCTGGGACATGGGGCCGGCGCGCACGCACGCCGGCAGCGGCTTCGGGCCGAAGGCGCTCGCGCGCCGGCTGCTCGCGCGCGTCATCAACGCCGCGCTCGACCGCTACTTCACCGAGGAGCAGGAGTTCCGGGCCGCCCTCGCCCAGTCGATCGACGCCGTCGCGTACCGGGTGGACGAGGTGTCGAGCGCCGACATGCGCTCGCTGCTCGAGATCCTGCGGAGGGACATGCTCGAGCTCGCCCGCTACGTCGACGACAGGATCGACGCCCGCCTCGCCGACCGGTGAGCGCGCGCGTCGCCCTCGTCACGGCGTACTGGGGCAGCTCGCTCGACGAGACGACGTCGACGACGCGCCTGCTCGCCGGGGCTCTCGCCCGCAGCGCCAGGGTCGAGGTCGTCCACCTGGTCAGCCCTCCCGAGCCGCCGGCGACCGTCGAGGACAGCGTCTTCAGGATCCATCGGGTCCCCTGGAAGGGGGCCCGCCTGCTGCGCGCCGGCCTCGTGCGCAGCGCCCTCTCGACCCACGACGGCGGTCGCCACGTGCCCGCGGTCGCCGCAGCGCTGCTCGAAGAGCTGGAGGGCAGCGCCGAAGCTGCGGCCGACGCGGTAGCGGACCTCTCCCCCGACGCCGTCGTCCTCGCCGGCCACCACCAACCCTGGGACGTCTCGGCCCTCGGGACGCGCGGCAGCCCGGGCGCGCCGCGGGTCACCTTCGTGCCGTTCCTCGACGACAAGACGGCCCTGTCGGCGGCGGCGCTCTCACGCGTCGCGCAGCGCGCCGACGTCGTCGTCGTCGCGCACTCCGGCGAGCGCCGCGCGGTGCTCGCCTCCTTCCCCGCCCGCGACGAGGGCTCGGTCGTGCCACTCGGCTGCACCTTCGCCGTCAACCGCTCCGCTGCGGCCAACCGCCTCTTCGGCGTGCGCTACTTCGGCGCCTACATGCTCTCGATCCGCTGCTTCCCGCCGGGCGGCCCGAGGTGGGAGCGGTCCGTCACCCACGAGGTGCTGCGCAGCGTCGTCGGGCACGTCTCGGTCGCCGAGATCGACGGCGAGCGGTGGTGCATCGGCGATCGGGAGAACACGCTCGAGCTCCCGGTGAGCCCGAGCCGGGTCAACCTCTGGCGGCTGATGCGCCACGCCCTCGCCACCGTCGACCTCCGCCCTCCGGGGCCCGTCGGGCGTGAGGTGATCGAGTCGATGCTGCTCGGCACGCCCGTCGTCGTGCCCGACGAGAGCGCCGCGAAGGAGCACGCCGCCGACTCGTCCGGCGGGCTGTGGTACCGCGACGTCGGCGAGCTGGCCGACGCCGTGCGCGCCCTCGCCGACCGGCGTGTGCGCGACCGCCTCGCCGTGCAGGGAAAGGCCTGGGCGGACGTGACGCACGGCCGGATGGACGACTTCGTCCGGCGTGCTCGGGAGATCGTGCTCGGCTCTTGAGGCGCGCAAGACCGCTCCAGGACGAGGGACGGGCGCCGTAAGGAACGGGGTGACCGATACGACCGGCCCGCGGGCGCCGCGTCAGCGCCGCAGCTCGGCGGCCATCCCGTCGAGGATGTCGGCCTCCGACACGAGGACCTCGTCGTGCCCGCTGCGCGCGAGGACCTCGCGCAGCACGAGCGCGCCGCCCGCGATCACGTCGACGCGCCCCGGCTCGAGCCCGGGCCGGCCCGCGCGCTCGGCACGCGACTCGGCGAGCAGCTCGCCGGCGAGCCGGCCGAGGGTGCTCCCGGACAGCCGCGCGTGGTGGACGGCGTCCCGCTCGTAGCGGCCGAGGCCGGAGGCGAGCACGGCGAGCGTCGACGCCGTGCCGGCGACGGCGACGAGCGTGCGCGCCGCGCCGAGGTCGGGATTCGCCGCGAACGCCGCGTCGAGCAGCCCGCGGACGTGCCGCGTCGCGGCGTCGACCTCGGCGGCGGGCGGCGGGTCGCCGTGAAGCAGGCGCTCCGTGAGCCGGACGCAGCCGACCTCGAGCGACACCACGGCCGCAGGTCGCGTCCCGCGCGGCGCGCCCGCGTGCCCGGCGACGAGCTCCGTCGAGCCGCCGCCGACGTCGACGACCAGGTAAGGACTGCCCTCGGGGTCGAGGTCGAACGTCGCGCCCAGGTAGGACAGGCGCCCCTCCTCCAGGCCGCTCAGGAGCTCGGGGCGGCCGCCGAGCACGTGCTCGGCCGCGTCGAGGAACGCCTCGGCGTTCGCGGCGTCGCGCGCCGCCGAGGTCGCGCTCGCCCGCCAGCGCACGACGCCCGCCTCGTCCATCAGCTCGCGGTAGCGCTCGAGCACCCCGACCGTCCGCGCCACCGCCTCGGGGGAAAGGACGCCGGAGCGGTCGACACCCTGCCCGAGGCGCGTGATCTCGGTGCGACGGAGCAGCGTCCGGCCGGCTGCGTCGAGGACGAGGAGGCGCGTCGAGTTGGTCCCGCAGTCGAGGGAGGCCACCGGGCCCTCGATCTCGTCGCCGACGCGCCCGGCGACCCACCGGCCGACGGGGTCCCTCCCGCCGGCGAGATACCAGGCGAGGTGCGCGTGCAGGCACTTCACGCCGGCGCGGGCTCCACCGACGCCACCGCCGGGGCGCGGGCCGGAATACGCCGGTCCGAGGGCGGCGTCCCGCTCGGCCGCGTAGCGCGCGTGCGCCGCCGCGAGCTCCTCGGGCCGGACGCTCGCCTCTGCCTCCCGCACCCCGCCCCGGGACTCGAGCCGGCTCACCGCCTCCCGTTCGTCCCTGCCCACCAGCCAGTAGCGGGTCGGCATCGGCGTCCCGTCGTCGAGGAGCGGCGCGTTGCGGATGACGACCGGGCCGCCGGACCGGTCCCGGAGGACCACGGTGAACCGACCGGCTGCCGGGCGGCCGAGGAGCGCCTCGACCGCCGCGACGTCCTCCGGCTCGGCCCGCTCGCCGGCAGGAGTCGCAGCGCCGGCCGAGCGCCCAGGCTGCTCGGGGGCCACCTCCGGCGCAGGCGGCACCGAAACCGCAGGGGCCGCGACGCCGTCGAGCGCGAGCTCGGCGGCGAGCTCGGGGCGGGCGCGCCAGAGCACCTCGATCTCGCCGGAGAGAGGGAGCAGCGGCCAGGCCTCGGCGTCGATGCGCACGAGCCCGGACGGCGCGCCCCGCCAGGTCCCGACGACGACGGGCGCGCCGACGGCGACGGCGAGGGCCCGCCAGGCGCCGGCCTCCGCAGGCAGGTGCACCGCCGCGCCTCCGGCTCGCCGTCGCTGGTTGCGCGAGCCGGTGGCCTCGACGAGCCCGGGGAGGGCGACCACCGCCCGCCGCCGGCCGGCGCGCGCGCACCAGTCGAGCGCCGCTCGGAGCGCGGAGGCCGCCGAGGGCGTCTCGGCCTCGTCGAGGACGACGGTCACCTCCTCTGCGAGCGCCGCGGCGAGAGCCGGCTCGCGGGTCGCGACGACGACCTCGTCGCACCCGGCGCCGAGTGCCGCCGCGACGACCTCCGCGACGGACGCCGC